>JAFVBP010000249.1 GCA_017479925.1 Selenomonadaceae bacterium
GAAATAAAACGGTTCGTGCTTGTCGTCTTTGGGCTTGACCAACCAGCTCACGACGATTTCTTTTTTGTCGTCGCGGTAAGTGAGATAGTAGCTGTCGTCGATTACGAAGAACCAATCGCGAGTTGTCGTTTTCAGGTGCAGAAAGTGGATGTCACGGGCGCGATACTCGTCGAGCATGGCCTCGAATTGTTCAGAGTTCATTTAATCAACTCCTCAAAGCAATGCGCAAGTGGATAATGCGTAACGCGCAATCAAAGCCAAGCTCATTACGCATTACGCATTTCGCATTACGAATTGCTTTTTAGTCCATGTGCGAGCCGCCGTTGATGTCGATGTCTTCGCCCGTGATGTAGCCGGCTTCTTTCGACGCAAGGAAGACAATCGGACCCGCGACTTCGAAGACTTCGCCGATACGTTTCATGGGAATTTCTTTGGCGAGTTTGATGTCGTCCTCTTCGGTGCCGTTCATGTTTTTGCGGATGTCGGTGTTAATCGCGCCGGGGCAGACACAGTTGACGGTAATGCCGTATTCGGCGACTTCGCGAGCCAAGTTTTTGCTGAAACCGAGCAAGGCAGCTTTCGACGCGCTGTAATGTGCACCGCCGAAGACGCCGCCGCCGCGTTTTGCCGAGACGCTGGACAAGCTGACGATACGACCGTATTTGGCTTCTTTCATGACTTCGACGACGGCTTTGGTGATGAGGAACGTGCCGAACATGTTGACGGTAAAGACGCGTTTCATGTCGTCGAGCGTCATGTCGTGCACGGTGACGCGCTGAGTGATGCCCGCGTTGTTGACCAGGACGTCGATCTTGCCGTATTTGTCTTTGACGTTTTTGACGAACGCATTAACGGACGCTTCGTCGGCGATGTTGAGGACGAAACCGTCGGCTTTGTAGCCCGCAGCCTGAATTTCGGCAACGGTGTCTTTGCAGCCCTGTTCGTTCATGTCGGCGATGATGACTTGCGCGCCCGCTTCGGCAAACATGTTGGCAATGCCGCGACCGATACCGCGTTTCGAGCCGGAACCCGTGACGATGACAACCTGGTCTTTGAAATCAAACATGATACTTACCTCCGTGAAATTTGTTTACGCACTGTGTGCAGTGTTGACGTTATCAATTCGTTTTGCAGTTACTGAAACATTCTTCGAGCGTGTAAGTTTTGCCGCCGCTTTGCTTGATAAGGTCGTTCATCCACTTCGCGAAAGCGGCAGGAATTTTTTCACGCGTCGCCGTGAACTTTTCGAGGAGTGCTTGACCGCAGTAACCTTCGGCAATCAAGTCGCGCAAAAACTCAACGTCGAATTTGCTTGTGACCATGAGCCAATCTCCTCAGACGAGACGAAAATTTGTTCAGAACGCTTTGGCGGCGGCGACAATGCCGTCGACGGTAATGCCGTTTTTCTCAAGCAAGCGGTGATACGGTGCCGATTCGCCGAATTGGTCTTGGATGCCGAAACGAACGACTTTGCCCTTGCCGGCTTCCGCAACGACTTCGCAAACCGCCGAGCCGAGTCCGTTCAAAATGTTGTGGTCTTCGACGGTGATAATCTTGCCGATGTTTTCGATGCAGTCTTTGACGGCGTCAACGTCGAGCGGTTTAATCGTGTGCATGTCGACGACTTTGGCGTCAATACCTTCGGCGGCAAGTTTTTCGGCGGCTTCGAGCGCAATGCAAACCGTGTCACCGTTGGCGATAATGGCAACGTCTTTGCCTTCGCGGGCGATGTGCGCCTTGCCGATTGTGAATTCAGTGTTCTCGTCGTAGATGATCGGAATTGCGTCGCGGGTGAAACGGATAAACGCGGGTCCGTCGTATTCGGCAACGGCACGGGTGAGTTTACGCGCCGCCCAATAATCCGCCGGCATAATGACGGTCATGTTCGGGATTGTGCGCATGACGCCCATGTCTTCAATCGCCTGATGACTTGCGCCGTCGTTGGCGGGAGTAAGTCCGCCGTGCGAACAGGCGATTTTGACGTTCAAGCGCGGGTAAGCGATTTCCTGACGAATCATTTCGCACATGCGCAGGGAACCGAAAACCGCGTAGGTGACGACGAACGGGATTTTGCCGCAAGTAGCCATGCCCGCCGCGACGCCCGCCGCGTTTTGTTCGGCGATACCGACGTTGATGTGCTGTTCGGGGTATGCGTGCGCGAAGCCGTCGGTCTTGCAGGATTTGCCGATGTCCGCGTCAACGATGAAAATGTTTTTGTTCTCTTTGCCGAGGACGACCATCTCTTCGCCGAAGCCGTTACGTGTTGCCTTTTTTTCCATATCGTTCACTCCAGTCAAAAAATGTTCGGGCGATTAAATTCCTTCGTCGAGGTCTTTGATTGCCTGCTCCCACTGCTCTTTGTTCGGGGCGACGCCGTGCCAGCTGCCGACGTTTTCCATGTACGAAACGCCTTTGCCCTTGGTCGTCTGCCCGATAATGCATTTGGGACGGTGATCGTGCGTGTGCATTTTAATCGTGTCGAGCGTGCGGACAATCTGCGCCATGTCGTTGCCGTCGATGTTGTAAATTTCAAAGCCGAACGCCTTAAATTTTTCGCCGAGGTCGAGGTTGGGCATGACTTCATCCGTGGTGCCGTCGATTTGCAGGTTGTTCACGTCGACGAAAACAATCAGGTTGTCGAGCTGATACTTGTTGGCGGTCTGCGCGGCCTCCCAAATTTCGCCTTCCTGACATTCGCCGTCACCGAGCACCGCGAAGACACGCGACGGACGGTTGTCGATTTTGAGCGCGATAGCCATGCCGACTGCGCAGGCGAAACCTTGACCGAGCGAACCCGTCGGGATGTCAATGCCGGGGCAATGCATGTTCGGATGACCTTGCAGAGGCGAACCTTCCTGCCGCAGAGTGTGCAAAACTTCTTCGGGGAAGAAACCGAGCGTTCCCAAAGCCGCGTACTGAATCGGGCAAACGTGACCTTTCGACAAGACGAAACGGTCGCGGTCTTCCCACTTGGGATTTTTCGGGTCGACGTTCATTTCGCGGAAGTAGCAGGCAGTGACGAAGTCCGCCGCAGACAGCGAGCCGCCGGGGTGACCCGATTGCGCTTCGTAAACCATCGTGACGACTTTCTTGCGCAAGTCCTTCGCGATTTCCTTGAGTTCCTCGACAGATTTTCTCTTCATGGACTAAACCTCCTTAAAAAATCAATGCGTAATGCGTAATGCGAAATGCGTAATTGGCACGGCGTGCCGTCAACGCCGACAAGCTCAACCGTCAAGCGAATTTTCACCGCCGATAACGCCGACAACTTCAATCGTCAAGCGAATTTTCGTCGCCGTCAACGTCGACAAGCTCAATCGTCAAACGAATTTTCGCCGCCGTCAACGCCGACAAGCTCAATCGTCAAGCGAACAGTTGATTTCGGTGATGACGCCGTTGACAACTTCAATCGTCAAGCTTGATTCGCCTGTCGCCGCTGAAATATTTGTGTTCGATTTTGCCGTCGTCGTTTTCCGTCGAATCGGGCTTGCCGTAAGCGTTGGCAAGATCTTGTTCGGTCATGCCGACAGCGACGCCCGCGCCCGTCGACACGCCCGCTTGACGAATTTTGACGGATTCGATTTTGCCGTTGAGCAGACCGTCCGTTTCGACGAGCAAACCGTTGGCGAAAGTAAATTCGTCGTCGTCGTGCGCGGAAGTCGGCTCACCGAGAATTTTTTTCGCGTCGTCAAGCGACATGTTGGGCGAAATTCCGCCGATTGAAAACTTTGCGTCAGGTGAATTTGCAGGCGACGTGTTTACCGACGCGGCAGGTTTTTGTTCGGCGGGCGACGCGGAATTTTCGTTCGACGAGCCGCAACCCGTCGACAAAACCATGGCCGCGAGTATCAACGTCGCAAAAAATTTCTTCATGACGGCGAACCTCTACACGAACAGCAGCGGCAGTTGCGGAATGTATGTTACCAACAGCAACACGATTAAGCAAGCGATAATCAGCGGGATGACCGCGATTGATATGTCTTTTAGCGAGACGTTGGCTATGCCGCACCCGACGAACAGGTTTATGCCGACGGGCGGCGTCACAAGTCCGATTGACAAGTTCAGCACCATGATCGCGCCGAAGTGAATCGGGTCGATACCCAAACTCAGCGCGACGGGCAGGAACAGCGGCGTGAAAATCAAAACCGCCGACGTTGCGTCCATGAAACAGCCCGCGATCAAGAAAATCACGTTGGCGATAAGCAGGAACATGATGTAATTGCCGCCCGTGATGTCCGTCAGACCGTCGCTGATTGCAAGGTCGAGGCGCGCACGTGTCAAAATGTACGCGAACAAACTTGCCGTCGCGGTGATAAACATGACAACCGCCGTCGTCGTCGTCGAGTTAACGAAGATTTCATACAGGTCTTTGAGTTTCAGCGTGCGGTAGATGAAAAATCCGACGAACAAACCGTAAACAGCCGAGGCAGCCGCCGCTTCGGTCGGTGTGAAAATACCGCCGTAAATGCCGCCGAGGATAATGCCGGGCATCAACAGTCCCCAGAACGCCTCTTTGAACGACGCCCAACGTTCGGCACTTGACGCTTTCGGCAACAGCTCAATTTGCAAGTTGCGCGTTGTCCACATTGCGACGATTATCAGCGCGATACCAATCATCACGCCGGGGACAATGCCCGACAGAAACAGCTTGCCGATTGACGTGTCCGCAACCGAGCCGTAGACGACGAACGTTATCGACGGCGGGATAACGATACCTGTCGCGCCTGCCGCAGCCATCAACGCCGCACTGAACGCGGGCGGGTAACCGACTTTGACCATCGCGGGTATCAAAATCATGCCGAGAGCCGCAACCGTCGCGGGACCGGAGCCCGAAATTGCCGCGAAGAAACACGCAACCGACACCATGACGACAATCAAGCCGCCGCGCAGATGTCCGACGCAACTTTGTGCGAAGTTAATCAGACGTTCCGAGATGCCCGCTTTTTCCATGACGTTGCCGCCGAGGATAAAAAACGGTACCGCCAACAGGACGAATTTACTTGTCGCCGAAGAAAAAATTCGCGGCAACATTGTCATGATTGTATCGAGCGGACGACCCGCGCCGTCAATCAACATGCCGAAGACGCTTGACACGCCAAGGCAAATTGCTATCGGCGTGCCGACGAGCAGGAACGCCGCAAAGCTCAGGAAAATTACGGGACCGATCATTTTGCGTCGCCCTCCTTGTTGCTCACCGTGTCAATCAGCAGGAACAAAAATTCAACCGTGATGAAAAACGCGCCCAACGGTACAAACGAGCCGAAAATCCACTCCGGCCACTGCATACCGGCGGTGACTTGCCCGTGGAAAATTTGACTTTGCACCATGCTGATTCCGTACCAGAACAGTGCCGCGCTGAAAAAAGTTGCCAACGCGTAACTCATCGTTTGAATCGCACGTTGAACGCCTTTGGGCAACAAGTCGAGTATCGCCGTGAAGCCCAAATGCGCTTTTCGACGCGCCGCCGCCGCCGAACCGATTAAGCTCAACAGCACGAACAGATATGTCGTGATTTCTTCCGAAAACGAAAATGACGCGCTGAAGACGTAGCGGGCAATGACGTTCGCGAAAGTCAGCGACGTCATTATAATCATGCAGATTGCGCAGATGATGTCTTCGAGTCTTCCCAAAAATGTTCGCATGTCCGTCGCCTCCTTACTTCATGCGGAAGGCCTTGCAAGCCTCGTCGCCGTATTTAGCCATGAGTTCCTGCCGCACGCCTTGCACTTTGTCTTGGAACGGCTTCAACTGTTCGGGCGACAAAACGATAACTTCCATGCCGCCTTTCTCGAACTTCTTGCGCAGATTTTCTTCGTCGTTTTCGACAAGGTCGCGTCCCCACTCGCAAGCTTCTTTGGCTTTGGCGCGGATGAGTTCCTGCGTTTTCGGCTCCAAGCTGTCGAAAATCTTCGTGTTGGCGACGAACAGGTAATTTTCGTAGGTGTAATTCCAAACCGTCATGTACTGCTGAATTTCGTTGACTTTGGCGGAGTTGGTGACGCTGAAACCGTTTTCTTGCCCGTCAATCGTGCCTTGCTGAATCGCGGTGAAAGCTTCCGACCAGCTCATTGCGACGGGGTCGGCACCGAAGGCGCGCCAAAACTTAAAATAAACCTCGCCGCCCGGCACGCGGATTTTCAGACCGGCAACGTCTTCGGGCTTAAGCACTGGATGCTTGCCGTTTGTGATCTGTCTGAAACCGTTGTGCGCGGACGCGAGGAACGTCATGCCCTGTTGAGCAAGAATTTTTTTGTAATATTCGCCGCCCGTCGTGTCGATAATTTCGCGCGCTTCTTTGTAGTTGTTAAAAGTCCACGGAATGGTTGCAATTAATAAATGTTCGTCCATGACCGCCATGACGCCCGCAGCATAAGCCGCAAGGTCAACCGCACCGTCGGCGATCATTTCGATGCCCTTGGAGGCGTTGCCGCCCGCAAGTTGGTCGTTCGGGAACACGTCGACGGTGATATTGCCGCCGCTTTCCTGTTCGACAAGTTCGGCAAACTTCATTGCAACTTTGGTGTCGGTGGCAATGTTCGTGCCGTTGACGCTCATAACCAGTTTGATTTTCTGGTAGTCGCCTTCTTTGCGGTCTTCCTGCGCGGCATCTTGACCGCAACCGGTGAAGGCAAGCAAACAGCACACGAGCAGCACCGACGTTAAAAATTTCTTCCACATCGGCATTTTCAAATCAGCTCCCCCCCTCAAAAAAACTCCGTTTGTCTAAACCAACATAGGACGTTGATTCAACTTGCGCGTATACTACCATTAACGCTGATAATCTGTCAAGCCTTGTGTTACTTTTCTTTTGGCGCGTCTGTGTTACTTTTCTTTTGGCACAAAAGAAAAGTAACCAAAAGAAAACACCCGCAGGTGAAACATCCTGTTTCAACTGCGGGCGGCCGTCATCCATGACGGCCGGATTGTCGACTTCGATTGTCGTTACGCACGACGGCACTTTTGACGGTTGCGGTCGTCGATTCGATTGTCGTTACGCACGACGGGCACTTTTGACGGTTGCGGTCGTCGATTCAATTGTCGTTACGCACGACGGGCACTTTTGACGGTTGCGGTCGTCGATTCGATTGTCGTTACGCACGACGGGCACTTTTGACGGTTGCGGTCGTCGATTCGATTGTCGTTACGCACGACGGCACTTTTGACGGTTGCGGTCGTCGATTCAATTGTCGTTACGCATGACGGGCACTTTTGACGGTTGCGGTCGTCGATTCGATTGTCGTTACGCACGACGGGCACTTTTGACGGTTGCGGTCGTCGATTCAATTGTCGTTACGCATGACGGGCACTTTTGACGGTTGCGGTCGTCGAAATCGTCATTGTCCGCAAGGTGCCCGAAAGCGAACTCGTCAACAAGCCGTTCAAGGAAATTGACGCGATTTTGAGCGAATGCCCGTCGAATTAAAGTTCAGTTAAGTATCTTTTAATTTGTATTGGTTTGTGCTAAGCTGTACGAAATTTTGACGAGGGAAGTCGAAAACTCAACGGGGAGATCAATGGAGATGATTACCAAAAAAATTTTCGGAACGCGCTTGATGGCCGTTGCGATTTTCTTCGGAATGAGCGCGGCAACTTCGCAGGCGTACGCTTACCAAATTGAAAATCTTTACGCGAACGGCAAGCCCGTCGTCGAACTGAATTTTTTCAATCGCGGCGAATTCAGCTCCGAAATGAACTTCAACACAACGCTTGTCGACGCGTCGAAACTCGGCGCGGACTACTGGAAAAATATTCTCGGTCTGAATTTGAAGACGCCGTGGCAGATCGCCTTCGTGACAAGCGCAAAACAAACCGTCGGCGGCAAAACTTTTTCCTTCGACGCGGCTGAATTCACGGTCGAAAATTACGTTGCGCAGATGCTCCAAGGCGACAGGACTCTTGCGCTTTTTGACATGTCAACTTTGGCGGACACGAACGTTTCCGCTGACGAAGTTCAAAGCGTCCTCGAAGAAAATTCCCCGTCCGAAGACGCCGCAATTTCTTACGTGACGATTGGCAAAAACCTCGGCGCGAAACGCAACGACGCAATCAACGGCTGGTTTGTCGACGCCGATACAATCTTGCCGACGAACGAACAGGCAGCCGACTTCGTCGGTGCACTGCGCATGGAATTGGCGCGTTCACTCGGCGTGCAGGTTTTGCTTGACGGCACGAAGTTCAGCGACAGTCTCCTCGACGCCAATGCCTGGACTTTGCACCTTGTCGACGCGAACGGAAACCCCGCCGCCGCAGGTAAAGAAATTGTCACAAGCGACCAACTGGGTGACCGCGACGCAGCGGATTTTTTTGTTGCGGACAAGACGATTTATTTCGTCGGCGACAACGTGTCGGAAGTTTTGAACGGCGCGACTTTCGACGGCGTGAGCGGCATTCCGATTAACGCTTGGGACGGCTCCACTTTCGACGGCGTGCACACGTTGATTCCGGGCTTGATGACCGCGTTGCCGTACAGAAATTATACGACCTTCACCGAACTTGAACTTGCCGCACTGCAGGATATCGGTTACAACATCAACCGCAGTAAATTTTACGGGCTGTCGATTTACTCAAACGGCACGACCGTCGACAACACGAAAAATTTTTCAAGCAGCTCGGATTTGGCTGTCGGACTTCACGTTTTCGGCTCGAAAAACAAACTCACCCAAAGCGGAAAAATTTCGTTGACGGGCACGGGCGCGACCGGCATTCGCGTCGACGGCGAATCAAACGACTTGACTGTCCCGAAAGGCACGGAAATTTCGTCAAGCGGCACGAACGGCAAAGGCTTGCTCGTCGCTTACGGGCGCAACCACAACTTGACCGTCAACGGGAAAATTTCCGCTTCGGGCACGGACGCCAATGCCGTCGAATTCAATTTCGGCTCAAACGCGCTCGGTGCCGGCAGCGAATATCGCGGCTCGTATCTGCGTTATTTGCGTTACGTCGATTCAAGCGGCAACATCATCAGCGCGAAAAATCTTTCGCTTACGATTGACGACGGCTTCAGCTATTCGGCTAACGAATTGAACGGCGCGCTCGTCGACAACTTTAACCTGTCGGGCACGCTGTACGGCAAGAAGAACGCGATTTATATCGGCAAGAACGCTTTCGTAAAAAACATCAACATCAACGCGGGCGCGTCAATCGTCGGCGACATAACCAGCGATTGGAAACATTTCACCGAGGCTGACGGTTTTTTGACGGTGATTCCCGTCGAAATTCAATACAACGGCAAAAGTTTCGACGCGTCAAAATACATCCCCGACTTGGCGACGAATTTGAACTTCAACGCGGATTTGGATTACGACGGCAACATCAACGGCGCGGACAACATTAAAATGCGCGTCAACGAAGGCACGCTTAATTTTTCGGGCACGGCGGACATTTTGAGCGTCGAAGTCATGAACGGCGCGAAACTTTTCGGCGGCACGTTCAAGCTCAACGACATGCGTTGGGACATTGCCGACGGCTTCACCGATGCGACGACGGGCACTTTCGTCAACCACGGCACGATTGGCGCGCTCGACCCGAATACGAATTTGGTCATCAACGGCAATTTGATTTCGGACGGCATCTTACAGCGGATTTCGGGCGGCACGGGCGGCAAGATTATCGTCAACGGCAACGCGAATATCGACGGCTCGACCGTCACGACCGACAGCTTGTTGCCGAATCAAACCGAAACTGTTTTAATCGCCGACTCGGTCACGGGCAACGTCGCCAATCCCGTCGGCTCGCCCGTGAAACTTTCGGCTCTTTTGCGTGCGACGGGCGCGGTTGTCGGCAATACGGTCACCGTCACCACCTACGAAGAAACGGCGTCATTGCCGAATCTCAATACCGAAGAAAGTCAAACGCTCGACGCGATGAACAACATGCTCGACAATCTTTCAAGCGACGGTTGTCAAGACGCAATGACGAATTTCTTTTACCTGAACGAACCCGAAACCGTGCGGACTTTGCAGGAGATCGGCTCGAACGACTCGGCGAAGATAATGAGCGTCGCGCAACAGAACAACGCCATCGACCACATGGTTGCCGACCGAATCGGCAGAGTTTTTGCGCCCGAATTCATGGACATGCCGCACGACTTTATGGACATGTCGCACGCGTCGGACTTTGGTCGCGACAATACGGACTTCGCCCGCGACGTGAATTTTAATCCCAACGACATGACGCCCGATTATGTCGACGTGATTGTTCGCCCGAACAATTTTGCTGACGGCGAAAGTGACGCGCCCGAAGTCAAAGTTAAAGTCAAAGTTCCCCGCAAGCCGCGTGAAAACAATTTCTGGCTCAACTACATGAAAAACTGGGGCTCCTTGAACGGCGGCGGCACGGATTATCACGGCTCGGTTATCGTCGGCGGCTACGACCGACCTTTCGGCAAGCACGTTCGCGCAGGTTTTTTCGCCACGTACGGGACAATCGGCTACGGCGCAAAATCTTCGCGGGCGACGGTCTACGACACGCGAATCGGCTTGTACGCGGGTTATCACAACAAACAGAGCGACGTTTATTTTTACGTCAACGGCGGGCAACTTCGCAACTCACTGCACCGCGGCATTTCGGCTTTGGGCTTGTCGACGAATGCCAATTACAAGAGCCGAATCGTCGAAATCGGCGGCGAATACAAATACGACCTTACGCCGAAAAAAATTTGGCACGTCAGCCCGTTCGTGAATTTTCAGGCGTCGCACCTCAAGCAAGACGGTTACCACGAACGCGGCGCGGGCATTTACAATCAACACGTCGCGGGCAGATCGAACACTTACTTTGCGGCGCAGGCGGGACTTGACTTCAAACGCTACTACAAAACCGGCATGTTCGGCTTCCGTATCGGCGTCAAACACGGTTTCACGGGTGCCGACCCCGACTTGACAATCCGCTACGAAGGCGACACGTCAAGCAGTTATCGCTTGCGCAACGAACGCGACAAGACGCACTTTATCTTCAGCCTTCGCGGCGAAAACGAATTTGCACGCGGTTGGTCAATCGGCGGCGAAACTGAATTCCAAATCAGCAAAAACGACCGCGACGTTACCGCATCGATAATGTTGCGTCGGATATGGTAACTTGTCCCGTGTCCCTTATCACTTGTCCCTTAACCGAAAGGAGCGACTTACATGGCAGATGCCGCAAAAATTTTTATCGTCGAGGACGAACGCCCGATAGCACGGCTGTTGCAGTTGACACTTGAACGCGAAGGTTTCAAAACCGCTTCGGAACCGAATGGTCGACGCGCTTACGAACGAATTCTGCAGGAAAAATACGACCTCGTTTTGCTCGACGTAATGTTACCCGACATGGACGGCATGGAAATTTGCAAGCGTGTGCGCGAAGTTTCGGACGTGCCGATAATCATGTTGACCGCCCGCGACGAAGTCAAAGACAAAGTCGAAGGTCTTGACCTCGGCGCGGATGATTACATGACCAAACCTTTTGCCGCCGAAGAACTTTTGGCTCGAATTCGCGGAGTTTTGCGTCGACACAACGAACGCGTGCGTGCGGCGGAAGATACCCGCTACGTCGTCAAAAACATGATTATCTACCCCGAACGCTACGAAGTCACCGTTAAAGGCGAACGCGTCGAGTTGACGCACAAGGAATATGAGCTGCTCAAATATCTGGTTGAAAACAAGCGCAACGTTTTGAGCCGCGACCAAATTTTGCAGACCGTTTGGGGTTACGATTACATTGGCGACACAAACGTCGTCGACGTGTATATCAGCTACCTGCGCTCGAAGATTGATGACCGTTTCGGCGAAAAGTACATTTACACGACCAGAGGCGTCGGTTATGCGATTAAGGATTGACGCGGCGCGCAGGCGATCTCAAGAAAGTTATCGGCGGCAACAGCGATTCGTCAACGACGTAAGTCACGAACTGCGCACACCTTTGACGATAATTCGCGGCTACGTCGACCTGCTTGAAGCTTGCGGCGCATCCGACCCCGAAATTTTTAAAGAGGCAGTCACGTCGATAAAAACTTCCGCGCAGAACATGCAAAATCTCGTTGAAAGTCTGCTGTTTCTTGCCCGCGCCGACCAGGGCGACCAACCGTTGACGAAAGTGCCCGTCGACCTGGACGAACTGCTTAAACGTTTCGTCGAAGATTACCGTTCGCCGCGTGTGCAAATATCGAAGCTCATGCCATGCAAGATTTTCGGCGACGGTGAGTTTCTCAAAAAAATGTTCACGGCATTTTTGGACAACGCACTGCGTTACAGCCCGCCCGACAAGCCCGTCAAAGTCACGCTGACGACCGAAGACAATTTCGCGATTTTGAAATTCATTGACCGCGGCATCGGCATTGCCAAAGAGGACTGCGAAAAAATTTTCGACAGCTTTTATCGCACGGACAAGGCGCGCACCAAAACCGAAGGCTGCGAAAGTTCCGTCGGGCTTGGACTTGCCGTCGCGAAGTGGATAGCCGACCGTCACGACATCAAAATTTCCGTGGACAGCAAGCCCGGCGAAGGCTCAACCTTCACGCTGAAGATACCGACGATTTAGACCCGCTCACGAGGCGGGATTTTTTTCAAGACATTTGCAAACGAGGTTGTTGTCATGAAAAAATTTCTTTCGTTTGCGGCGGCGACAATGTTCGTCCTGTCGATTGCAATGTCGACCGTGCGCGCCAACCCGTACATAAACATTGATGCGACGGCGGAATTTGAGCCGCAAAGCGACGAAATGACCGTTGTGATGACCTTCACGAACACGGGCGACCAAGCTGCGGAGATTGCGGGGCTGTCGATTTTTTTTATCAACGTTTACGACGGCAACGGCAAAATAATTTTCGCCAGCAAGATGATGCACACCGACGACAAGTATTTTCCGAAATTCACGCTTGAGCCGGGGCAACGTGCCGAAAACGTTCGATTGACTTTCGGCAACGCAAGCGGCTCGTATTGCGGCGACATGCTCGTCAATCCGCAAAATTACAGCCAGTACAGCTACCCGATTGATTGGGATTGGGAAGTCCGCTACTACTGAACGCAAAAAGCCCCGTCGGTTGTGACGAGGCTTTTTTTGTCGTTGCGCACGACGGGCGGTATCACTTCGATTGAGTTTGTTGAAATCTACTTTCTTTCGGCAGCGAAAGAAAGTAGCAAAGAAAGCTGCGCCCGCTACGATACATCCTGTATCGTGCGACGGGCGGTTACGGCCGTCATCCATGACGGCCTTTTTTCAGTTGCGGTTGACAAAGCAATTCGCGGTAAATTTTTTCGTCGCGCTCGGTGAAGACGTTAAAGACAATTTCAAGCTCGTGCGTCGACAAGAAATTTTTCACGGCGGCAATTGCAAGTTCGGCGGCACGTCGCGGCGGGAAGTGAAATTCGCCCGTCGATATGCAACAGAACGCCACACTCCGCAAATTCTTTTCGGCGGCAAGCGTCAAGCAAGCGTCGTAGCAGGCGGTCAACAAATTTTCTTCGGCGACGGTCGGTTGACGGTCAAGCGCGATAATCGGTCCAACGGTGTGCAGAACAAATTTGCTCGGCAGGTTGAACGCGGGCGTGATTTTCGCGTGCCCCGTCGGCTCGTCGTGCCCCTGCGCGGACATGATTTCGTTGCAGACGTTGCGAAGTTGCAGACCGGCGGCGGAGTGAATTGCGTTGTCAATGCAACCGTGGAGCGGCACGAAACAACCCAAAAGTTTTTCGTTGGCGGCGTTGACAATCGCGTCGACGGCAAGGCGTGTGATGTCGCCCCGCCAAATTTTTATGTGCGCGTCGACGTTCGGTATGTCTTCGAGTTTAACGACGCCGCGCTCGCGAACTTCGGCGGACAACAATTCGTCTTGCGCACGCCAAAAATTTTCGTCAAGATCCGTCGGCGGACAAATGTTCATCAGCGCACGCAAAAGTTTCCGTTGCGAATTCAAGTCGTCGGGCACGTCGGCAACGTCAACGCGCAACAAGTCAATCAGCCGTGCGTTCAAAAGTTTAATAAGTTGCAATCGATTCATTACAAATTCCTCATTCCAAATTCCAAATTGCTTTTAGCACCTCCGCAATGTCGGCGTCGATTGTCAAACTCTGCGCGGCAATCGAGTCGGGCACGAAAGCTTCACCGAAATTGACGCAGACGTAACGGGCACGCGGATTGTGAGCCGTCAACCGCCAAAACGGATATTTGATGATGCCGGGCGTGTTGTTGCCGACGCCGAGTTCAAGATAAACGATGTCGCCGAATACGTGCTGTCGCAAAAATTTTTCGTAACGGCAAAACGCCGCGTTCCAGCCCTCGTCTTCGACAAATTTTTCGTCGGCGCGCAGATTCGGAACCATGACTTCGCCGCATTTCGGGCAACGAGGCAACAGCTCCGTCGGCACGCGCAAATTTTTTTCGGCGGCAACCATTTGACGCACGATTGATTCGTTGTCGTAAGTCTTTTTGTGACACGGCGTCGGACATTGAATCAAGCCGTAATCGCCCTGCGTGTAAAAAAGTCGCGTCTTGTCGAAGCCGTTTAGCTGAAACAAATGGTCGACGTTCGTAGTCAGCACGAAATAATTTTTGTCGCGCACGAGAGCCAACAATTTCGCGTGAACTTTACTCGGCGGCAAGTCGTAGCGGTTGACGAAAATATTTCTGCACCAAAAGCCCCAAAATTCTTCGGGCGTGGCGTACGGATAAAAACCGCCGCTGTACATGTCCGCGAAACCATAAGTTGCCGCGAAGTCAGCGAAATGTTTGCGGAAACGTTCGCCGTCGTAAGTGTAACCGGCAGCCGTCGAAAGTCCCGCGCCCGCGCCAATCAGAATATTTTCGGCGTCGCGCAGAATTCGTTGCAATTCGGGAATTTTGTTCACGGTCGTAACCTCCATAAAGCTGTATCTTTTCGCGCCCGCCTGTGCTAAGATGTCGGCAATTCAATCGCGAAGGTGAGCGCATGAAACATAATCAATCGAAACTTTGCATTACCCGCGTCGAAAATTTTTCCGTGCACGTCGGGCGGCTGACAATTTTCGACGACGTGAATTTTTCGTTGCACTGCGGCGAATTGACGGCGTTAATCGGTCCGAACGGCGCGGGCAAATCGACATTGCTCAAGTCAATCCTCGGCGAAGTCGAACACGCGGGCACGTTGAATTACTTCGACGCGAAAGGCGAACACCTGCGCCCGATAATCGGTTACGTGCCGCAGACGCTCAAATTCGACGCAACGTCACCGACGACCGTCCTCGATCTGTTTATGGCGTGCCTGTCGTCGCGACCCGTTTGGCTGTGCAGTTCAAAATTTATCCGCAACCGCGTGACGGAAAATCTTCGTCGCGTGAAGGCGGAATATTTGATTGACCGTCGGCTCGGTGCACTCAGCGGCGGCGAACTTCAACGCGTACTGCTTGCACTTGCGCTTGACCCGTTGCCCGACCTGCTGTTGTTGGACGAACCGATTAGCGGCGTCGACAAAATCGGCATGGAAATTTTTTACGAACTGGTTGCCGAACTCAAGCGTGCCGAAGACATGGCGATACTTTTGATTTCGCACGATTTGGACATGCTCGAACGTTTCGCCGACAAAGTCATCTTGCTCAACAAGCGCGTTTTGAAATTCGGCACCGTGCGCGAAGTTTTCAGTTCAGACGAATTCGCCGAAGTTTTCACGAACAAAGCGACCTGACGTTTTCGCGAAAAAAATTCCCGTCGAACAATCGGCGGGGTTTTTTAGTTCGCGGCGACGATGTTGGAACGTCGACAACGACACGTCGCGTCAATTGTTCCCCCGCTTTTAAAGCGGGTCGCGTCAATTGTTTGGGCACTTTTTAAAAGTGCCGCGTGAAAGTCAACACGTCGTCAACTGCGGCGAAATTTTTCAGCGCGTCAACGTCGGCAACCGTCGCGTCAAGCAGGGCGAACTTTTGTATTCGACCTTCGCGGTACAGAAATTCGGCGTCGTCGCGTGAAATGACT
Source organism: Selenomonadaceae bacterium (assembly GCA_017479925.1). Lineage (GTDB taxonomy): Bacteria > Bacillota > Negativicutes > Selenomonadales > Selenomonadaceae > Quinella. Next base: position 15,922 of record JAFVBP010000249.1, read on the forward strand.
TCGACAAGATTTTTCGCGACGCGCAGATAATTTCGATTCTGTTCGCGGACAATCAAGTCGTCGGTAATTTTCGTCGCGGCAACAACGTCGTCAACGATGAATTTCGGCGTCAACTCACCGTTGCGAAAAAATTCTTCGGCAAGCAGGAAACTTTCTTCGCCGACACCTTGAGGCAACGCGACATTCGGCGGCGGAAATTTCTTCAGCCCGAAAGCGTCAATCAACGCGTCCGAAAAATTTTTCTGCGCGGTCAACAACGACGTCCGAAAATTTTTCTGCGCGGCGAAAGCGGTCTCGAAATCGTTCAGCACGTCGCGGATTTTGTCGACGACTGCTTGAGGCTCAACCGTGCGCTCGTCGAATTTGAATTCGGCGGGTATGTTGAAGTCAACGTCATTGTCGGCGGCACCGCGTCTGCCCGTCAAAATCACGCAACCCGACAGCGCGGCTTCACGCGGCAATCTTTCGCGACCGGGGAAGTTGCCGAAATCGACGTAAATTTTCGCGGCGGTCAACAATTCGCGAACCTGCGCGGGCGACATGTTTTGAATAGGACGCCAATCAATTTCGGGCGCAAGTTCAATCAGGCGTTTGGTGAAGTCGAAAGCTTTTCGCGGGTTGAAGGCGACGAAATTTTTCTTCGCGGCGAAATCGACATTAGCGGCACCGCTCAAAAAAGTTTGGCTCATGTGCGTTTCGATACTTCGGCTTTTCGCGACGCCGTTGAGCCGCAGGAATTGCCGCACGTATTCCGACTGCGCCCAATGTTCGTCAACGCCGCCGTCGTCGAAGGTGAAATATTTCGGGACGCGCTCCGCCAACGGATTTTCAATGCACGGGCGAATCAACTGCAAAATATTTTCGAGGTAATTGTTGACGCTCATCCACCAAAGAATTTTTCGGCAGTGCTTGACGGCGTACAGGTGTTCGGTCAACGATTCGGGCACGACGAAAACATTGTGCGACGTGTCCGCAAAGTCAAACGTATACGGCACGTGATATTTTTTCAACGCAGGCGCAACGGGGTCGTTAATGTCGAACGGTTCGCCGACGCGTGCGCAATACAAAATTTTCGCGTCAAGCCCGAAACTTATCAGGCGCGAAGTCAACTGGTGAAGTGATTCCGGTCCGCCCGTGTGAACGTTCGCGGGACACAGCACGTAAATTTTCGTGTCGGGATAAATTTTCATGTCGGCTCAGAGATAACGCAGGTAAATGTACGCCGTCGAAATGATTATCGACAAAATCATCAGCGGGAAGGCAACTTTCATGAAGCCGATAAACGAAATCGCACGCCCGCGCTGAGCCGCCATTGACGCGACAACGACGTTCGCCGACGCGCCGATAAGCGTTCCGTTGCCGCCGAGACACGCGCCGAGTGCAAGGCTCCACCACAGCGGATCGAGGTTCGTCAAGCCCATGGTGCCCATGTCTTTAATCAGCGGAATCATCGTCGCGACGAACGGGATGTTGTCGATAAACGCCGAGGCAATCGCGCTCATCCAAATGATAATCATCGCGGTCAACGTCAAGTCGCCTTCGGTGATTTTAATCGCCTCTTCGGCAAGCATTTTGATAACGCCCGTTTCAACGAGCGCGCCGACCAAAATAAACAGTCCGCCGAAGAAGAAAATCGCGAGCCATTCAACTTTGCTGAGCATTTTGGCAATCATTTCTTCGTTGTTGTGGAACGACAGCAACAGCAACAAACTTGCGCCCGTCAAGGCAGCCGTCGCCGATTCAAGTCCCAACATGCCGTGGAAGGCAAACAGCGAAATCGTTATCGCCAAGACGAACAGGCAACGTTTGAGCAA
>JAFVBP010000250.1 GCA_017479925.1 Selenomonadaceae bacterium
CGATTGGGATTCTGATTAAGCGGTATCTTGAACGCAAATTCGCCTGCAACGTCGCGCATTACACGATTTCGATTATTCGCGGGCGCGGCATCGACGAAAACGCCGTAAATTTTATTCTGTCGCGTCACGAAGCACGGGCGATTCAATTCGTCGACGGCTGGACGGGCAAAGGCGCGATTCAACGCGAATTGTCCGCCGCAATGAAAAATTTTCCCGACGTGAGCGCGGGACTTGCCGTTTTGAGCGACCCCGCCGGTGTTGCCGAAAAATGCGGCACGCACGACGATTTTTTGATTGCAAGCTCCTGCCTGAACTCGACGGTTTCGGGACTGTTGAGCCGAACTTTTCTGCGACGCGACATTATCGGCGCGAACGACTTTCACGGCGCGGCTTTTTATCGCGAACTTGCCGACAAAGATTTGACGTACCAATTCATCGACGCGATTGCCGAACACTTCGACGATTGTCCGCCGATAAAAAATTCCGCCGTCGAACATGACAGCGGGCTTGCCGAAGTCAAAAAAATTGCCGCCGCGTTCAAAATCGACGACATCAACTTGATCAAACCGAGTATCGGCGAGGCGACGCGGGTTCTGTTGCGACGCGTGCCGTGGAAAATCTTGGTGCACAGCTTGACGGACGAGGCGCATTTGGGACATTTGTATCAGCTGGCGCGTGAAAAAAACGTTCCGCTCGAAATTTTTCCGCTGACGAATTACAAGGCGTGCGGACTGATTCAAAAGCTTGGTGACGCGTGATGAAAATTTTGCTTGCGTGCGACCTGGACGGGACATTGATTCATTCGCACAAAAAACGGCGTGACGGCGACATTTGCGTCGAACTTTACGACGGGCACGAGCAAAGTTTCATTTCGCCGCGGGCACTTGACTTGCTCAAGAAACTTGCCGCGCAGATTTCGTTCGTGCCGATAACGACGCGCTCAATCGCCCAATACCGCAGAATTTTTTGGACGGCGGATTTTCGCCCGAAATTGGCGATTGTCGCGAACGGTGCGTATCTTTTGGACGGCGAACGTTGCGAAAATTTCTTGCGCGAAGTTGTCGACGTTGAAATTTCCGCCGAGCTGGAGACTTTGCGCGAAAAGTTTTCGTCGGACGAGCGATTCAACATTTGCCGCATTGTCGACGAAAGTTTTCTGTTCCTGCGACGGAGTGACGACTTCGACGGCGAAATTTCCTTCGACACGAATTTAATCGTCGGTCAAACGGGCAAGAAAATTTACCTGTTCCCGCCGAAACTCAACAAAGGCGCGGCGTTGACGAAGTTGGCGGACGAACTTTCCGCGACGAAAATTTTTTGCGCGGGCGACAGCGAAATTGATTTACCGATGCTTGAACTTGCGGACGTTGCGTTTTCGCCGAAAAATCTTCGCGGCAGAAATTTCGTGACGTGTTCGGACGCGCCCGATTTCGCCGAAGAATTCCTGCAACAAATTTTGGAGCGATTGCAATGGCTGACGTGATTTTGATGTGCTTCGGCGGCGTGTTTTTTCTGCTGAGCGTCTACGGTCTTTTCAAAATATTGACAAGCGCAAGGCAACGCGTCCTTGACATGGTCGACGGCAATTTTTTGGCATTCGTGTCGCTGATTGCGTGGGTGCTGACTTTTATCGGCGCGTCGGCTTATTGGATTTTTAGCAGTTACGACTTCGCCGCCGCAAGAAGTTTCAGGCGTTACGTTCACACCTTCGCGGAAACGTATTTGTTCGAGGGCGCACTTTGTCTGTTGCTGACGTACGGTTTCGCCAAAATTAATCCCGACAAACTGAACGGACGCGGGCAAATGAGCGACGGCAAGCGGTCATTCGTCATCGTGGCGGGAATTGCTTTCGGCTTGATTGCGATTTTCCTCGGCTTGAAAAAATTTGTCGGCGGTTGACGCGCACAAAAAAAATTCCCCGCAGGTGACGGGGATTTATTTTTTCAGGTTGACTTTCAGCTCAACGGTGAATTTTGTGCCTTCGCCGAGCCGTGACGCGACGGAAATTTTACCTTCGTGAAGTTTGACGATTTCCGACGCGATTGCAAGACCGAGACCGTTGCCGCCCATTTCGCGTGAACGGGCTTTGTCGACGCGATAAAACCGCTCAAAAACTTTGTCGAGATCTTCTTCGGCGATACCGACGCCCGAATCCGCGACGGAAAAAATTGCCCGCGTGTCGTCCGCGCTTTCAAAACGCACGAGCACGCTGCCGCCCGACGTTGTGTATTTAATTGCGTTGTCGACGAGAATAATCGCGAGCTGCTTGATTTTCTGTTCGTCGCAGTTGACGAAGACCTTGCGAAATTCTTCGCCGAGCAGGAGAATATTTTTCTTTTCGGCAATCGGCTTCATCGTGCGCACGACCTGTTCGAGAATCGCGGTCAAGTCGACGCGTTGAATTTTGACTTTGAGCGCGTTGTTGTCGGAGCGGGCAACCATGAGCAAATCGCTGACGAGGTTGGTCATCTTTTTGACTTCGGACTTCAGATCTTCGAGCACCTGTCGCAGAAACGGATTTTCAATCGACGGGTCGGCAAGCAGTAAATCCGCCGACGCCATGACGACGGCAAGCGGCGTTCGCAGTTCGTGTGACGCGTCCGCGGCGAATTGTTTCTGCTTTTCGTAAGCGTCTTTGAGCGGCACGAGCGCACGTCCCGCCATGTAATAGCCGATGCCCGACGCAATCAACAGCGCGACGAATCCGAGAAAACCTTGCGCGTACGTCGCCTTTTCGAGACCGGAATACAGCGCGGTCACGTCCTTGCCGACGAAAATCAGCTGTTCGCGCCCGTCAAACGAAATTCGCTTCGAGGTCATCATCACGGTGTTGAGTTGCCCCGTTTCGTTGGAGTGGCGAAAAACTTCAACGTCGCCTTCGTCGATGTTCCAGCTTTCGATAACGCTCATGACGAACGGCTCAATGCGGAAACTTGCGCGTTCAAAGCGCACGAGTTGCTTGTCCGCGCTGAAAATGTAAAAAAACAATCGGTCGTTCGCGCTTTTGAAGTAACGGTTTTCGTCGACGGCGGCATTCGGATTTTGCAGGTAAAACATTTGCACTTCGGCGACGCCTTCGGTCGCGTCGGAAAGTTCCTGCGCCTGTTCGGAAAACATTGACCAGTTCATTGCCATGTGCACGACGAAAATTATCACCGCGAGAAAGACGCACATTATCAGCGCGTAGGCGAAGGCGAGCTGTCGACGACTGCGCCCGAAAATTTCCATTGCTCAAGCCTCAAGCTTCAAGTCGGTAACCAATCCCGCGCACGGTTTTAATCGCGATTGAGCCGTCGACTTCGGTCAACTTCTTGCGCAAAATTTTCATGTACGAATCAATGTTGTTCGACGTGATATCGCGTTCAAGTCCCCAAATTCGGTCGAGGATGATGTCACGCGGCACGACGACGCCCAAATTCTGCGCGAGCAAGTCAAAAATCTGAAATTCACGCGGCGACAGCTGAATCACCTGGTCTTTGCGCTTGAGAACTTTTGTCGTGCGGTTGAGCGTGAAGTCGCCGATTTCAACGACTTCCTGCTGAATTTTTTGCGTCGAACGGCGAGCCAAAGCGCGAAGTCGGGCAAGCAGTTCGTTGAATTCAAACGGCTTGACGAGATAATCATCCGCGCCCGCGTCCAAGCCCATAACGCGATCTTCGACGGTGTCTTTGGCGGTGAGCATGATAATCGCCCGTTCGTAGCCGGCTTCGCGCAGTTGTCGGCAGGCGTCAAGTCCCGAAACGTTGGGCATCATCCAATCCAAAATCAAAATGTCGTACTCCGAATACATTGCGTACTCGAAAATATCCGCGCCGTTGGTTATCCACTCGACGCTGAATTTGTTTTGAGCCAGCATGTACTCGACCAATTTGCCAAGGCGGCTGTCGTCCTCGGCGAGCAAAATTCTTGTCATGTCAATCGCTCCCCGTTGTTAGTGGTTGGTGGTCAGTGGTTAGTGGTTAGGAAAATCTAATCACTGATCACTAATCACTGTCCACTGAAGCGGATTATAGCAGGTATTTTTCATTTGCACAAAAAAATTTCCCGCCGACAATGCGTCGCGGGATTTTTTATCGTACGTAGTGGCTGAAATTGCCGACAGTCAATTTCGGAAAGCAACGTGACGTTGCATCCAATTGGAGCGACCCGAAACGTTACGACAGTTCAAATGTTGTCGCCGCCTGAAACTTTATCGAACGTAGTGGCTGAAGTTGCCGACAGTCAATTTCGGGAACGTCGACTTTAACGCAAGCAGAAATTTTTTCGTGCCCGAAAAGTTGTCGTCGCGCTCCATTGCGGCGAAAAATGCATCGGGGTCATAGTTCAAATTGCGCACTTGAATCATCTGCACGGGCAACGCGTCAAGAAAATTTTTCCACGCGGAAAATTCGGCGTCGCGGTCATTGAAACCGGGCATGTACAGCAAATTCAGCGACACGTGAACATTTTTTTCGAGCGCATAACCAATCGAAGCTTTGACGGCGTCGAGCGCGTAACCTGCGCGGTAATAGCGTTGATAACTTTCGTCGCGTGCGCTGATAATCGAAACGCGCATCGAGTCAAGCCCGGCGTCGACGATTTTTTTTATGCCCGCAGTGAAGCCCGCGTTCGTGTTGATGTTGATTTGCCCGCGACTTGTCGCCGAACGAATTTTTTCAATAGCCGCGCTGATGTTGTCGGCTTGCAAACTCGGTTCGCCTTCGCAACCTTGCCCGAAGCTGATAATTCCGTCGACCGCGTGCGACAGGTGAAAAATTCCAACGTCGGCAATTTCGTCGACCGTCGGCTTAAACGTGATTCGGCTTTGCGGGCTCGGACAACATTCGGCGGCTTGCAGTGAAATGCAGCCCAAGCAATTCGCGTTGCACGTCGGCGAAGTCGGCACGCCGCATTCCCAGCGACGGTAAAATAAATTCTGCGCGGTCAAACAGTGCCACTTGAGCGAACAATTCGCCACCTGCGCGACGATTCGATTGTCGGGCAGATTTTTTTTGACGCGGCGAATCAACTTCGGCAAGTCGGGCGTGTTGTAATTGGACGGCTCCCACTTGTGATTTTCGTCGGTGTACAGCGCGGCGGCGTGAAGTTCGTCCTTGTACAGCGCGACCGCCGTGTAACCGTACAGCGGCAACATTTGCGCGTGCTTTGACTTTCGATATGCGGGCAGATGAGTTCGCGTGAAGCCTTGCGGCAAAATCGCGGAGACAGCCCGTCCGTTGAGTTCGACGAATTCGCCGCGTTTGAGACCGACGGCGCGACGTTGCGGCAGAAACATTAAATCCGCCGATTCGGGCAACTTGATTAAATCTTCGGGCTTGAGCTTGAAAAATTTTTCGCCGACACGACCGACGGCTTGCGCATTCGGCACGTCGAAAATATTGCCTGCCTCGTCAGCAATCAACGCCGTGATTCGATTCGTCATGAGCGGTCACCAAAACTTTCTTCGAGTTCGTTCGTTGAATGTTACTTTCTTTTGGCAGCAAAAGACCCGCTTTAAAAGCGGGGGGAACAATTTGTTTGGTCGTCTTGTCAATCAACGCGAAAACCTCAACCAAATTGGATGCAACGTCCACGTTGCCCAAAGAAAACTGCGCCCGCGTTAATGCATCCTGCATTAATGCGACGGGCGGTTGCGGTCGTCATCCATGACGGTCGGATATTGCGTCATCAACTTGTCCCTTGTCCCGTGCAACTTGTCCCTTACGCGGATTGAATTTGTTCATCGCAATGTCAATGCCTTCGCGGAAAATGCACAGCACGGCGGGCACGAGTTCATCAAGCGCGGCGGAAATTTTGTCGGCGTCGTCGGGCGTGAACGGGCTTAGGACGTGGCTGTTGACCGACCAATTTTTTGGCGGACGACCGACACCGATTCGCACACGCGGGAAATTTTGTTCGCCGCCGAGGTGTTGAATAATCGATTCAATGCCGTGGTGACCGCCGCCGGAACCTTTCGGACGCAGGCGAATTGTGCCGAGCGGTAAATCCATGTCGTCATGCGCGACAGTTAAGTCGGATGCGTCGAGCTTGTAAAAATTCATCAACGGCGCGACTGCCTCACCGCTCAAGTTCATGAACGTCTGCGGCTTGATGAGCAAAATTTTTTCGCCGTCAAGAAAAGTTTCGGCGACCAGCGCGTTGAATTTGTTTCGCCAATCGTGAACGGAAAGTTCGTCGGCAAGTCTGTCCGCCAACATGAAGCCGACGTTATGTTTCGTCGCGGCGTATTCGGGCGTCGGATTGCCCAGCCCGACAAAAATTTTCATCGTGTGACCTCCAATTCAGTTGTCAGGATTCAGGTGTCAGCAGTAACGGTTACTTCAATGCCGCGTCCGTGAACGTAAAAACTTTGTCGAAGTAAGCGGTCGGATTCGTGCGTTTGCAATCGGCGTGACCTGCGCCCGCGACAACGAATTTTTCTTTGGGCGACGTGCACGCGTCGAACAATCTGCCGCACATCTCGAACGGGACGAGCGTGTCCGCGTCGCCGTGAATGAACAGCACGGGCACTTTGATTTTGTCGACGACATCAAGCGGCGCGGCGTCCGAAATTTTCACGCCCGTACGAAATTGACAAACCAAATTCGCGCAAGGCATCACGGGATATTCGGGCAGTCCGAAAATTTTATTCAACTGCGCGGTGAACATTTCGTAAGCCGAAGTGTAACCG
>JAFVBP010000251.1 GCA_017479925.1 Selenomonadaceae bacterium
TGCCCGATTTTTTTGCGACGAATTACGCCGTAAAAATCGTTCAGCGCGTCGTACGAAAAAAATCCGTCGTGGATTTTCGCCGCGAAAGATTTGGCGGACATCACGCGTCGATTCGGCGGAAAATTTTTCAGATACAGCGCGAATTCAACGGCGTCGGTGAAAACCAGATATTCGGCGTCGTCAAGTAAAGTTACCGCGTCGCCCGCTTGAGCAAAGTTTATTCGCCCGACAATCTCGACGGGCTTGTCGCCAATCGTTTCACGGAAGATTTTTTCGTCGCCGCACAACAGCACGATTGGAACATACGTCGACATGAGATCACCCCTTCGGCGAAAAATTTTAAGCACGGCAGTTTGATTCGTCAAGGCGCAAAATTTTTTCGTCAACGCCCGCGCAGGAATTATCGTGTACGCCGCCGAATTGTGCGAAAACGATTTTTCGGGAGGGATTGAATTGGCAACTTATTATCAGGAACCGTCACACACTTTCGGCGAATATCTGCTCGTGCCGGGCTATTCGTCGACGGACTGCATCCCCGCGAACGTCAATCTGCAAACGCCGTTGGTCAAGTTCAAACGCGGCGAAGTGAGCAAACTCAAGCTCAACATTCCGCTTGTTTCGGCGATAATGCAGTCGGTCTCCAACGACACAATGGCAATCGCGCTTGCCAAAGAAGGCGGCGTGTCGTTCATCTTCGGCTCGCAGTCAATCAAGTCACAGGCGGCAATGGTTGCCCGCGTCAAAAATTACAAGTCGGGCTTCGTGTCCAGCGACTCCAACCTTAAGCCGACGACGACACTTCGCGAAATGCTTGCACTGTTGGAAGAAACGGGTCACTCGACAATGGCTGTCACCGAAGACGGCAAACCGACGGGCAAGCTGTTGGGTATCGTCACCAGCCGCGACTATCGAATCACGCGCATGACGGGCGACGAACTTGTCCGCGACTTCATGACGCCGTTTGACAAAATCATTTACGCCGACGCCGATTCAACTACCCTGCCAATGGCGAACGATTTGCTTTGGGAGCACAAACTCAACATGTTGCCGCTTGTCGACAAAAAGCAACGTCTGCGCTACATGGTTTTCCGCAAAGATTACACGGACAACAAAACCAATCCGCTCGAACTTATCGACAAGAAAAAACGCTACATTGTCGGCGCGGGCATCAACACTCGCGATTACGCCGAACGCGTTCCCGCACTGTTGAAAGCCGGCGCGGATGTGCTTTGTATCGATTCGTCCGAGGGCTTCACGGAGTGGCAACGAATCACTTTGCAACACATTCACCGCAAATACGGCGACGATGTCAAAGTCGGTGCGGGCAATGTCGTCGACGCCGACGGTTTCAGATTCCTTGCCGAGGCGGGCGCGGATTTCGTCAAAGTCGGTATCGGCGGCGGCTCAATTTGCATTACCCGCGAAACGAAAGGCATCGGGCGCGGACAGGCGACCGCCGTTATCGACGTGTGCCGTGCCCGTGACGAATATTTCGCCGAAACGGGCGTGTATATTCCCGTGTGCTCCGACGGCGGCATTGTACACGATTACCACATGACGCTTGCCCTTGCCATGGGCGCGGATTTTTTGATGCTCGGCAGATATTTTTCGCGTTTTGACGAATCACCGACCGACAAAATCCGAATCAACGGTACGTATTACAAAGAATATTGGGGCGAAGGTTCCAACCGTGCGCGAAATTGGCAACGTTACGACCTCGGCGGCGACAAAAAACTTTCGTTCGAGGAAGGCGTCGACTCGTATGTCCCTTACGCCGGTTCGCTCAAAGACAACTTGGACAGTACCCTTGCGAA
>JAFVBP010000252.1 GCA_017479925.1 Selenomonadaceae bacterium
GCGACGCCGCCGACTCCGCTCCGCAATTCGGCGACAGGAAGCAATATCAAATGGATTGCGCCAATGTCCGCGAAGCTCTCAAGGAAGTTGAACTCGACCTTGCCGAAGGTGCCGATATAATCATGGTCAAACCCGCGCTTGCGTATCTGGACGTGGTTGCCAAAGTTCGCGAACGGATTAACCGTCCCGTCGCGGTTTACAACGTCAGCGGCGAATACGCAATGGTCAAAGCTGCCTCCGCCAACGGCTGGATTGACGAACGGCGAATCGTCACCGAAAATTTAACGTCAATGAAACGTGCGGGCGCGGACATGATTATCACCTATCACGCGCTTGACTTTGCCGAGTGGTTTTGACTGTCGAAACGTCAAGCCGCCGCCACTTTTAAAGCGACCGTTGTGCTTTGGGTGTGGACAGTTCCCGCAAATAATTGTACACTTACGCCGAAAATAAATAACATACGGAGATTTTGACATGCGTAAAAGATGGATTGTCCGTGAGTCGGACGCGGCGACCGTGCAAAAAATTTCGGCTGAACTGGGCGTGAGCGAATTGACCGCCAAAGTTTTGTATCACCGCGGGATACGTGACGCCGAAACCGCGAAGAATTTTTTGGAGCCGGAAGCCGCGCCGTTTCACGACCCGTTCGCAATGAAAGGCATGACCGAAGCCGTCGCCCGAATCAAGCGCGCTTTGGACGCACACGAAAAAATTTTTATCTACGGCGATTATGACGTTGACGGTATGAGCGCGTCGGCGATTTTGGTTCGCACGTTGACCAGGCTCGGTGCAAGCGTCGATTCGTACATTCCCGACCGCTCCGAAGGCTACGGCTTGAACGTACCCGCCTTGCAAAAAATCGCTTCCGAAGGCGGTGAACTTTTAATCAGCGTCGACTGCGGCATCACCAACGAACGCGAAATTGCCGCCGTCAAAGACGTGCTCGACGTGATTGTCACCGATCACCACTTGCCCGCGCTGGACGAAGTCACTTCAGCCGTCGCCGTCGTCAATCCGAATCAACACGGTTGCCCGTATCCCGAAAAAAATTTGTGCGGAGCGGGCGTCGCGTTCAAGTTGAGTCAAGCGTTGAATTTTGAATTGCGCGGCGTCGACGTTCAAAACTACACCAAAGACATCGAAATTGCCGCAATGGCGACCGTTGCCGACATCGTGCCGCTCGTCGGCGAAAATCGCAAAATCGTTCGCATGGGCTTGCTTGAAATGTCGCGGACGAAATGCACGGGACTGCGTGCGTTGATTTCGGCGGCGGGTCTCGGCGGCAAAAAAATTTCTGCGGGACAGGTTGCCTTCCAAATTGCACCGCGACTGAATTCCGTCGGCAGATTGAAAACCGCCCGCGAAGGTTTGGCTTTGCTGTTGACCGAAGACGCCGAAGATGCCAAAACGTCTGCGCGGCACTTCAACAAACTCAATCAACAGCGCAAAGACATCGAAACGGGCATTTTGACGGCGGCGATTGACAAAGTTCGCCTCCTGCGCGAAGACAAAGGCGGCAACTTGAATTCGCTCGTCGTTTCGGGCACCGGCTGGCTTGAAGGCGTGATTGGTTTGACCGCGTCAAAACTCGTCGAACGCTACAACTTGCCGACGATTATTTTGACGACGCATGACGGAATCACGTCACGCGGCTCGTGTCGCTCAATTCCCGCGCTCCACATGAAAGATGCGCTCGACGAAATGGCTGACCTGTTTGAGCAATACGGCGGACATTCGCAGGCGGCGGGCTTGACAATCGCGACCAAAGACATTCCCGAACTTGAGGCGCGTTTCGACGAATACGTTCGCAATCACCTGCGCGACGAAGATTATCTGCCGATTTTAAACGTCGACGAAATAATTCATCCCGCGCAGATAAGTTTGGACGTTGCCCGCGAATTCGTGCGTTTTGAGCCGTACGGTTTGGGCAATCCGCATCCCGTGCTTGCCTGCAAAAACGTTCGCGCCACCGCCGCACGACCCATGGGACGCGACAATTCGCATTTGAGTTTCGACATCGGGCAAAACATACGTGCCGTCGCGTGGGGCTGCGGAAATCTTGCGCCGCTCGTCGCGAACGAACCGATTGATCTTGCTTACGAACCCGAAATCGACGCGTGGAAGGGCAACTTCCGCATTCAATGCAACGTGTCGAGTTTGGAGCCGACCGCTGCGACAGGCGAACTTTTTCCCGAACGCGAACAACTTCTTGCCGTGTACAATTTCCTGCGCCGCGCTCACACTTCGACCGAACGTTTCGACCTGTGCGCGCTCGTTCGACAGTTCAACGACGAAGGCGGGCAAAATCTTTCGACTTACGCTTTCGACTGTGCGGTTAAAGTTTTTGTCGAACTCGGCTTGATGTCGATTGACCGCGACCGAAGGACGTTCAATCTGTCGAAACCGAAAGTCAAGCTCGACCTGATGAATTCGCGGACGTTTCGGCTTGGGCGCGAACAAAATTCGATTGCTCCCGTGCCGACCGCGAAAATTATTCCGCTGACTTTGGCGACGAAAATGCGCAACAAACTTTGACGACTGCAAACCGTGCGGCTTGACCGTGCGGTTTTTTCGTGCGCCGGCAGTGATTATCGTCACAGAAAAAATTTCATGCGCTGATAGAATTATTTTGTTAAAATTTTCGCGGGAGGTGCGGACATGTCAACGCAATTCGTCACGACCGAAGTCACGCGCTTTGACGCGGCGGGTAATTTTTTTGTGCCCGAAACGAAGTTCACCGCCGTCGAAGTTTGTTTCGACCTGCGAATCAACGGCAAAAGTTTTCGGCAGATTTTCTGTTCGCCGAACGACATCGAAGATTTGACCGTCGGAGTTTTGGCTCAAGCGGGCGAAATTTCTTCTGCGGACGACGTGACACACATTGACGTTGACGCGGAAAATTTTTCAATCGACGCGGAAACTTCAGCCGTCACGAAAAATTCTTCGGACGAACTTGGCGACGTGCACTTCAGCGCGAAAAAAATTCTCGACTGTGCGGACAAACTTTTGAGCGAACTGTCACCGACTCACGCGAAGACAAACGGCGTGCACAGCGGGCTTTTGTTCGACGGCGAAAAAATTTTGCTCGTGCGCGAAGACATCGGGCGGCACAACGTTTTCGACAAAATTCACGGCGCGGCACTTCGGCAACGAATCAATCTGCGCGACAAAGTTTTAATCTTCAGCGGGCGTTGTTCGGCGGAGATGATTTTCAAACTTCAGCGCATGAAAATTCCCGTCGTTGCGGCGAAATCCGTGCCGACGACCGAAGCGATTGAGCTTGCCCGCAAATTCGGTATCACACTCGCGGCGCGCATGTCCGCGGGTTCTTTTTGCATTTATACCAATCCACAGCGTATTGTGTTGGAGGAGGGATGACTTATGGATTTCAGCAGGCGAACATTTTTGAAGGCGACCGGACTCGGCGGCCTCGGATTTGCGCTGTCAAGTCTCGGTCTCGACCTGCCCAAAGTTCGTGCGGCCGCCAAAACGTTCAAGCTTGCCGGTGCCCGCGAATTCACGTCGGTTTGTCACTTCTGCGCGTGCGGTTGCGGCGTCATCGGCTACGTCAAAGACGGCAAATTGATTCAGCTCGAAGGCGCGGACGACTGCCCCGTCAATTTCGGCGGACTGTGCTCGAAAGGTCTCGGCTACGCGCATATTCCGAACTCGAAGGAACGTGCGACCAAACCGTTGTACCGTGCGCCGAATTCCGACAAGTGGCAAGAAATTTCGTGGGACGAAGCCGTTGAGCGGGCGGCTCGTGCACTCAAAAAAGCTCGCGACGAAAATTGGATTGACACCGAAACCATCAACGGCGAAAACGTCAAAGTTCAACGCACGGACTCAATCGGTTTAATCGGCGGCTCGCAAGTCAACAACGAAGAATGTTATCAGCTCGTCAAAATGTTCCGTGCAATGGGCGCAATGTCGCTCGACAATCAAACTCGTGTCTGTCACGCGAACACCCCGCCGGCAATGAGTGCGGCTTTCGGGCGCGGCGCAATGACCAATCCGTGGTACGACCTCAAAAACACGAAGCTTGCGTGGATTGAAGGTTCCAATCTTGCCGAATGTCACCCGATGGGTCTCAAAAATCTCATGCAGGCGAAGAAAAACGGTCTCAAAATCATGCACGTCGACGTTCGATATACCCGCACGTCGAAGATTGCCGACTACTTCATACAGATTCGACCCGGCACGGACATTGCGTTTCTCGGCGCGATAATCAATTACGTCATCCAAAATCGCAAATACGACGAGGCTTATCTTCGCCGCAACACCAACGCGGACTTTTTGATTAACCCGAATTTCAGTTTCGACGACGGCATTTTCAGCGGCTACAACGAAGACAAGCGCAAGTACGATATGACGACGTGGCAATATCAGCTCGACGGCGCGGGCAAGCCCAAACGTTCGGCGGACATGTTTGGTCCTCAAACGGTCATGTCAATCTTGAAGAAACACTACGAACGCTACACCTTTGAAGTCGTGTCGCACATCACGGGCGCAAGTGTCGCCGATATTAAATTCGCGGCGGAACTGTACTCAAGCGTCAAACCTGCAGTTTTCATGTACGCGCTCGGCATGACGCAACACACAATCGGCGTCGAAAATATTCGTTGCTTTACGGTGCTCCAACTCCTGCGCGGCAATATCGGCGTGCCCGGCGGCGGTATCGACGCAATGCGCGGACAGCCGAACGTTCAGGCGTCGACCGACTACGGCATCATGTTTCAGTACTTCCCCGGTTACCTGCCGTGGCCGACCGAAAAGACGAACACGCTTGCCAAGTGGACGCAAAACAGCGGCACCTTCCGCGCAAAGTTTTTGATTAACCTGCTCAAGGCGTGGTTCGGCGACGCGGCGACCAAGGACAACGATTATTGCTTCGGATTGTTGCCAATCCGCAACACGACGCAGAACGATTCGATTTACGTCCAGTTTGAAAAAGCGATTCAAGGCAAGAT
This sequence comes from Selenomonadaceae bacterium, assembly GCA_017479925.1. Lineage (GTDB taxonomy): Bacteria > Bacillota > Negativicutes > Selenomonadales > Selenomonadaceae > Quinella. The sequence continues at coordinate 4,971 of JAFVBP010000252.1, forward strand.
GAAGTGCATTTACTTCGCGGGGCAAAATCCGATGGTGTCGAATCCGAATTTGGGCAACGTGCACCGCGGCTTACGAAGTTTGGACACGGTCATTGTGCAAGATTTGTTCCTCAACGAGACGGCTTGTTTCTGGGAGCGACCCGACAATCCCGAAGGCTCGACCGAAGGTTACAAAACTGCGGACATCAAGACCGAAGTCATTTTCTTGCCCGCGTGTTCGTATCTTGAGCGCGAAGGCACGATGACCAACTCGATGCGTATGATTCAGTGGCGCATGAAAGGTCCCGACCCCGTCGGCGACTCGAAGCCCGATTATTTGATTCTCGACATGGTGTGGCGCAAAATTCGCGAACTCTACGCCGACTCGAAAGACCCGAAAGATCGCCCGATTCAGCTGTTGACGTGGAATTATCCGCAGGAACACATGGTTGAACACATTATGCGCGAAGTCAACGGCTACGATCTGTCGACGGGCAAGTTGCTCAACGGTATCGGCGAAATCAAAGACGACGGCACGACAAATTCGGGCATGTGGATTTACGCGGGCGTCACTCGCGACGGCAACGTTCACATGGCGAAACGTCGCGGGCAGGAAGACGAAGGTCACATGGGCATTTATCCGAATTACGGCTGGGTGTGGCCCGACAACATTCATCTGCTGTACAATCGTGCGTCCTGCGACGAGCAAGGCAACCCCGTCAATCCCGACAAAAAAATCGTTTGGTGGGACGCGGCGGCGGGCATGTGGAAAGGCTACGACCGACCCGATGTCGGCAGCTTGACGGCGGCACCGAGCACGCCCGCAGGTCAAAAACCGTTCCGCATGGTTGGCGAAGGCGTCGGCAGAATTTTCGCGGCACCTTACAAAGATGTCGAAAACGGCATGACACGCGACAGCTCGTCAACGCCCGTCGACGGACCGATTCCCGAATTTTACGAACCCGTCGAAAGCCCGACGAAAAACGCGCTCCACACGAATCCGAACGCGCAATTCAGCCCGTGCGTAATTTATCCGCGAATGCCCGACTTGCAAAAAATCGGCATGAAAGACGAATTCCCTTACGTTTTGTGCAGTTCAAGTATCGCGGAACATTGGTGCGGCGGCACAATCACGCGGCACGTCCCGTGGCTCAACGAACTTGTCAAAGAGCCGTTCCTCGAAATGCCCAAAAAACTTGCGGACAAACTCGGCATCAAAAGCGGCGACGAAGTTATCGTGCGTTCGACACGCGGTCAAATTCGCGAAAAAGCCATGGTCACCGAACGAATCAAGCCGCTTATCATCAACGGCGAAGAAGTTTTCGTGACGTGGCA
>JAFVBP010000020.1 GCA_017479925.1 Selenomonadaceae bacterium
CGCATTACGCATTTCGCATTACTAATTGCCTTTCGGTATGGAGGCATGCGCGACGTCAAATATCATGGCAAACAAAATCGAAAACCTCAGTTTCAAAACCGTAAACGGTACAGACCAATGCGTAATTCGTAATGCTTAATGCGTAATTACTTCGCGTGTCGGCTGTTTCATTACGCATTACGCATTTCGCATTACTAATTGCCTTTCGGTATGGAGGCATGCGCGACCATCATGACTTTTATTAATCTTACCCCGCACGCCATCAAGTTTCAAAACCGCAAGCGGTATGGAGGCATGCGCGACTGTCGTACATTTCGTACGAAGATCTGATGCGTCAGGTCGTTTCAAAACCGCAAGCGGTATGGAGGCATGCGCGACCGTAGCCCTTGCCGAGGGCTTCGCAACGCCACGAATTTCGGGCTTTTGGAAAGTGTTTTGGAAAAGCCCGCTGTTCGATTGCGTTCTCCGAAAAAATTATCAGTTGAGTTCCACAAAAGTCTTGAGTTTGTTGAGTTGGCGCGCTCCTTTCGCGTTGGAAAATGTTTGTCTCAAACGGCGTCACTGCGTAAGCCCGAAACACTTTCCATTTTTGCAACTTGAAATTGTCGGCATTATAACTTGCTTCGCTGCGAAAAGCAAGGTAGAGATTTTCGGTCTAAAAAATTTCTCCGTCGAATTTTAACGCTGACTTGCGTAAAAAAAAATCGCCCGCAAATTACGGACGAAAAATTTTTACAGAAGTTTGCGCAGAGCCTGACCGGTGTAAGAATTTTCGACGCGGGCAACTTCTTCGGGCGTGCCGCACGCAACGACTTCGCCGCCTTTGTCGCCGCCGTCGGGTCCGAGGTCGATAATGTAATCCGCGCATTTAATCACGTCAAGATTGTGTTCGATGATGATGACCGTGTCGCCGCGATCGACGAGCCGCTGAATCACGTCGATAAGCTTGTTCACGTCGTCGAAGTGCAAGCCCGTCGTCGGTTCGTCCATGATGTAAATGTTCGCCGCACGTCCCAAAGGTCGCGCCAATTCGTAAGCAAGTTTGACGCGTTGAGCCTCGCCGCCGCTGAAAGTGTTCGCCGATTGACCGAGTTCAATGTAACCCAAGCCCACGTCGTGCAGGACTTGCAACATGCGTTTAATCGTCGGGATGTTCGCGAAAAATTCAAGTGCCTCATCAACGGGCATGTTCAACACGTCGGAAATATTTTTGCCTTTGTAGGTGACTTCGAGCGTTTCGGCGTTGAATCGCGCACCTTTGCACACGTCGCAGGTGACGTAAACGTCGGGCAGAAAATTCATCGGGATTTTCAAGACGCCGTTGCCGCCGCAACTTTCGCATCTGCCGCCCTTGACGTTGAAGCTGAATCGTCCCGCCTTGTAGCCGCGAAGTTTTGCGCCGTTCGTAGCCGCGAAAAGTTTTCGGATATGGTCGGCGACGCCCGTGTAAGTGGCAATGTTCGAGCGCGGCGTCCTGCCAATCGGGTCTTGGTCAATCATGGTGACTTTGCTCACGCCTTCGAGTTTCATGTCGCGCAAGGTCGGGTAAATGACTTCTTCGACGAGCGTTGACTTGCCGCTGCCCGACACGCCCGTCACCAAAGTCAAAGCGTTCAACGGAATTTTGACGGTGATATTTTTGAGATTGTTTTTGCAGGCGTTTGCGAATGTCAAAGTTTGTTCAATCGATCGGCGCGTCGTCGGCACGGGAATTTTTTTGCGCCCGCTGAGGTAGTCGCCCGTCAACGAATTTTCGTCGCGGGAAATTTCGTCCGCCGTGCCTTGAGCAATGACTTCGCCGCCGAATTTGCCCGCGCCGCGTCCGATGTCGACAATTTCGTCCGCCGCACGAATGGTTTCTTCGTCGTGTTCGACGACAATCAGCGTGTTGCCAAGGTCGCGCAGATTTTTCAGCGTCGCCAAAAGTTTTTGATTGTCGTGCGCGTGCAGTCCGATTGACGGTTCGTCGAGCACGTATAAAACGCCCGTCAACGCCGAGCCGATTTGCGTTGCCAAACGAATTCGCTGTGATTCGCCGCCGCTTAAAGTCGCCGATTTTCGCGACAAACTCAAGTAGTCAAGCCCGACGTCGCACAGGAACTTCAGCCGCGAATTGATTTCTTTGAGCACCTGCGCGGAAATTTTTTTGTCGGTGTCGTCAAGTGCAAGCGTCGCGAAAAAATTTCTGCACGCGTCGACGGACATGTCGCAAACCTGCGCGATATTTTTTTCGCCGACGGTGACGCTCAACGCTTCGGGCTTCAACCG
>JAFVBP010000253.1 GCA_017479925.1 Selenomonadaceae bacterium
AGCGCGATTATGATTATGTACGTCCACAGAAACGAATTGATGTCGTTAATCACGCCGTGCAAAGCTTCCATAAAATCTCCTCCTTCGCACGAAATTATAACACACAGTTTATGGCGGGCAACGAAATTGCACACGCGCCTTGCAAAAAAATTTTCGCCGTGATACACTGCCAAAGCCGTGCGGTTGTAGCTCAGCAGGATAGAGCAACTGCCTCCTAAGCAGTAGGTCGTGCGTTCGAATCGCACCAATCGCACCATGATTAGGGATTAGGGAGTAGAACGAGGGAATAGATTGTGAGGCTCTTCGCAACGGTGAAGGGCTTTTGTCGTTTATGGAGGCGATTTTTATGTCACGCGGAAAAATTCTGTTGAGCATTTTGGCTTTGACGGCGGCGGGCGCATTCGGCTGTTGCTTTACCTCACCGTCAACGGCGACACGTGACCCGAATATTCCGTTGCCGAAAGAAATTGTTCAGGCGAATCACGCAGTCGACGGCGAACGCGAAATTTATCTTGCGGGCGGCTGCTTCTGGGGCACCGAAGAACTTTTGCGTCACGTGCACGGCGTCGAAAGCGTCGAAGTCGGTTACGCCAACGGTGCAACGAAAAATCCGACTTATCGCGACGTGTGCAACGGCTCAGGGCACGCGGAAACCGTTCACGTCATTTACAAGCCCGAAGAAATTTCGTTGAGCGATCTGCTGGAAATTTTCTTTCAATCGATTGACGCGACGAGTTTGAATCGTCAAGGCAACGACCGCGGCATTCAATATCGCACGGGAATTTACTTCAGCGACTTAAACGATGCGTCGACGGTCGTAGAATCTTTGCAACGGTTGCAACAAAAATATTCCAAGCCCGTCGTCGTCGAACACGCGCCGATTGAAAATTTTTACCGCGCCGAAGACGAACATCAGGAGTATCTGGTCAAACATCCGCACGGCTATTGTCACGTGCCGCGTTGGTTGATTGACGAACAGCGCAAAGCTTCGGTTGTCGACGAACGAAATTTCCCGCGTGACAAAAAATATTCCAAGCCCGCGGAGTCGACGCTTAAACGGTTGAGCGCGCTTCAATTTGCCGTGACGCAGGAATCTGCCACTGAGCCGCCGTTCAAAAACGAATACGACCGCGAATTCGGCGAAGGTATTTACGTCGACATTACGACGGGGCAGCCGCTGTTCGTGTCGACGGACAAATTTGATTCGGGTTGCGGTTGGCCTGCCTTCAGCAAACCGATTGACAAAAATCTGCTTGATGAACGCGTCGACAAAAGTTTCGGCATGACGCGCACGGAAGTTCGCTCAAAGGCAAGCGGCGCACATATCGGACACGTGTTTGACGACGGTCCGAAAAATCGCGGCGGTCTGCGTTACTGCATAAACAGCGCGTCATTGCGGTTCGTGCCCCGCGAACAAATGGCGGCTCAAGGTTACGGCGATTGGCTTGACCTGTTTAGGGATTAGAACCAGGGATTAGAACTAGGTTGTCAACCTACTCCCTCGTTCTAATCCCTCGTTCTAATCAACGATTGAATCTGAAAAATTTTTGGTGTATAGTGATTGCCGTTAAGTAACTCCGCCTCGAACGCCACGAAAGGAGGACTGCTTGTGGCAATAGATTTCAATTTCCCCGAAAGACTGCGCGGGCTTGTCTCGACGATAGGCCTGCTCGATTATCTGGACATTTTAATCGTAACGATTCTGTTCTATCAGATTTACCAACAAATTCACGACACACGCGCAATCACGCTCGTCAAAGGTTTGATGGTCATCGTTTTGATCAAGCTGATATGCGACGGGATAAATCTTCACGCAATGAGTTGGTTTCTGGAAAAAAGCGTGAATTGGCTGTTCGTGGCGTTGCCGATTTTGTTTCAGCCGGAATTGCGCCGCGCACTCGAACACATCGGTCAAGGGCAATTTTTCACGAGTTCCTCGCTTTTGAAACGCGAAGACGCCGAAGCCGCAGTTGGCGAAATCGTCAAAACCGCCAAAAAACTTTCATCGACGAAAACGGGCGCACTCATGGTCATCGAACGCAAAATGAAACTCAACGACATCAGCTCGACGGGCATTTATATCGACGGAATTATTTCTTCGGAATTTTTGTTGAACGTCTTTATCGTGAACACGCCCCTGCACGACGGCGCGGCGATTATTCGCGGCAACCGTTTAATTTCGGCGGCGTGCGTCTTGCCGCTTACCGAAAATCACACGCTTTCGACGGAACTCGGCACGCGTCACCGTGCGGCTTTGGGACTTTCCGAACAATGCGACGCGCTGATTGTCGTTGTCAGCGAAGAAACCGGCACAATTTCCGTCGCTGAAAACGGTCGCATGGTTCGACATCTCGACGGGCAAACTTTGGCGGCGAAAATTCGTCCCGCTTTCGTCGGCGAAGAAGGTTACTCGTTACTCAAAAAAATTTCGTCGAAGTGGGGTGGCGGCAAATGATTGACCGCGTGAAAAAATTTTTTGACCGCAAAGATCTCCCGAAAATTTTCACGCTGATTAAATTTGTGGCGGGACTTGTCGCGCACAACTTCATACAAAAATTTTTGTCGCTGATTACCGCCTTCATGATGTGGTTTTTCGTCATGGAAGCGCAAGACCCGACGATTGAAGGCAGCTACGACGTTGCCGTGATGACATCGAATAATCCTTACGAACGTTTTGTTACCTGCGAAGAAAAGACAATCAACGTCAAAACTTTGGCACCGCGCTCGTATTTCGTCAAGTACGACGCCAACGCTTTCCGCGCTTATGCCAATCTCGAAGGTTTGGGCGAAGGTCGACACGAAATCACGCCGCAAATTGTCATGCCGCAAGGTTTTGAATTCGTCAAAAGCGACCCGCCCGTCGTGCACGTGATGATTGATTCGTTTGCGGAACGGCAGTTGCCCTTTGAACTCGTTACGAAAGGCAACGTTTCGGCGGACAACGCGATTAAAGCCGTCACGAAATCGATGGAAATCGTCACCGTCATGGGTCCGAAGTCGATGGTTGAGCAGGTGACGCGCATTTACGGCACGTTGACTTTGGCGAACAACAAGGCAAGTTTTGAGACGCAAATTCCCATGAAGGCGGTCGACGCGAACAACAATCCCGTTGTCGGCGTGCGCGTGGTGCCTTCGGTCGTCACGGTTGAAGTCGAACTCGAAAGCGGCGTTGCCAAAAAAATTGTGCCCGTCGTAGCCGAACTTACCGCCGCCGACGGTTGGGAAGTCACAAAAGTCACCGTCGAACCCGCGCAAGTTGAAATCACGGGTGCCGAAAGCGTCGTAAATTCAATCGTCACGCTTAAAACCAATCCGATAACCGTGCAGACGGGTCAACGCTCTTTCCGCAACAAAATTCGCCTTGACGTGCCCGACGGCGTCACCGTCAAAGACGACGAAGTTACCGTTTCGGCGGAAATCGTTCGCAAGACTTTTGTGCGCGAACCGTTCAGCAACGAAATCGTGACGGACGACACTTCGACGAAGCCCGACACTCCGGCAACCGACACTTCGTCAACCGACACGAATTGAACTTTGGAGGTCTTCGCGTGGAAATCGCAAAAAAAATTTCCGTCTTGACGCAACAATATCCGCGCCCCGTCGTCGCACTCGGCATGTTCGACGGCGTTCACCTGGGTCACGCCGCCGTTATTCGTCACGCGGTCGACAAGGCGCACGAAATTGCAGGCACGGCGATTGTCTTCACGTTCGCGAATCACCCGCTGAGCATTTTGAATCCCGAAGCCGCGCCGCTGATGATCGGCTCACGGTCACTGCGTCGCGAAATTTTCAAATCGCTCGGCGTGGACGTGTTGATTGAAATTCCCTTCACCAAAGATTTCAGCCGCAAGTCACCCGAAGAATTTTTGGAACTCCTGCGCGACAAAATTGCTCCGATTTTCGTCGTGACGGGGCCGAATTACACTTTCGGGCGTTTCGGGCGCGGCAACGGTCGAATGCTCCTGCGCGAATGCGACGCTTACGGTTTCAAAGCGGAAGTTTGTCGGGCGTTCACCGTCGACAGAAAAATCGTCAGCTCGACGCGGATTCGCGCTTTGATTGCGGCGGGCGACTTGAGCGGTGCCAATGAACTTTTGGGCAGAAATTTCACTTACGCGGGCACGGTCGTCAACGGCGACAAACGCGGGCGCAAGCTCGGTTTCCCGACGGCGAACGTTGAAATTTCCGACGGGCGCGCAATGTTGCCCAACGGTGCTTATGTCGTGCGCGTGATTGTTCGCGGGCAAAATTTCAACGGCATTGCCAATGTCGGCGACAACCCGACGTTCAAGGCGGTCAAGCGGCGGCTGGAAGTTTTCATCGACGAATTTGACGCGGACATTTACGGCGAAGAAATTTTTATCGGCTTCGTGAGCAAAATTCGCGACGAGAAAAAATTTTCTTCGGCGGACGAACTCAAAGCTCAACTTGCAGACGATTTGAGGTTTATGCGAAATGCGACAGTCGGTTAAAATTCACGGTCTCGGCTCAAGCGGCGAAGGAGTCGGCAAACTCGACGGACTTGCCGTTTTCGTCGAAGGTGCGTTGCCGGGCGAAGTTGTCGACGTTGAAATCGTCACCGTCAAAAAAAATTACGCGGTCGGTCGGCTCGTCGAAATTGTCAAGCCGTCGCCTGAACGCGTCAAGCCGATTTGTCCGCTGTACGAACGCTGCGGCGGCTGTCAACTGCAACACATGAGTTATCCCGCGCAGTTAAAGTGGAAACGTCAACAAGTCGTCGACGCGATTGAACGAATCGGCAAGCTCGGCGGCGTGAAAATTTTCGACACGCTCGGCATGGAAAATCCCCTGCGCTACCGAAACAAAATGCAATTCCCCGTCGGCAAAGGCTTGCGAATCGGCTGTTACGAACGCTCCAGTCACAAAATCGTTGACACGCAAGCTTGTTTGATTCAAAACGCGGGCAACGACAAAATTTTGACCGCCGTCAGGAAAGTTGCCGAAAAGCTCAAGTTGACGCCCTACGACGAAGACACGCACAAAGGTTTTCTGCGGCACGTGATGGGACGCGTCGGCCGCGACGGTGAATTGATGGTTGTACTCGTCACCGCGACCGAAAAATTTCCCGCCGCGAAAAGTTTTGTCCGCGCTTTGCTGAACGAATTGCCCGAAGTGGCGACGATTCAGCAAAACGTGCAAACTTTCCGCAACAACGTCATTTTGGGACGCGACACGAAAATTTTGTACGGCAAGCCGACGATTCGCGACACGCTCGGCGGACTTAACTTCAACATTTCGGCGCGCTCGTTTTTTCAGGTCAACACCGTGCAGGCGGAAGTTCTTTACCGAACCGCGTTGGATTTCGCCGAATTGCACGGGCGCGAAACGGTTATCGACGCTTACTGTGGCACGGGAACAATCGGGCTGTTTATGGCTCGACGTGCGCGGAAAGTTTTCGGCGTCGAAGTTGTCAGCTCCGCCGTCGCCGACGCGAAAAAAAATGCTCGCGAAAACAACATCCGCAACGCGCAATTTCTGTTCGGGGACGCCGTGAAAGTTTTGCCGCGACTGTTCGCCGACGAAATTCATGCGGACGTTGTGGTTGTCGACCCGCCGCGTGCCGGTTGCGACCAAAAAGTTTTGGAGACTTTCGCCGCCGCTCGTCCCGAAAAAATTATTTACGTTTCGTGCAATCCCGCGACGCTTGCCCGCGACTTGGCGATTTTGGACGCGCTCGGTTACCGCACGACGAAAATTCAGCCCGTGGACATGTTTCCGCAGACGGCGCACGTCGAGGCCGTTGCTCAAATTTTGCGCAAGTCGGAGGTCGATTGACATGAAAACGGTTTTGATTGTCGACAGCGTCGAAGTTTCGCGCCAATTCACCGAAATGGTTTTGTCGAACATGTTCGCGACAATCTGCGCGGCGACGGGCATTGATGCGCTTGAAATTTTCCGCGAAGTGCGCCCCGACGTTGTGTTGTCGAAATTTCGGCTGTCGGACATGACGGGCGTGCAACTTCTGCGCAAACTGCAAGCTCAATTCGGCGAAAAGATTCCGTTCGTGTTGACGGACATCGACAACGGCACCGACACCGAACGAGATGCACTTCAAGGCGGCGCGTGGGATTTTGTCCGCATACCGTTCGCGCCCGAAATTTTAATCTGCCGACTCGAAAAAGTTCTGGAACTTGCCGACAAAATCAACGCTCCGTAACGAAAAAACCCCGCCGGTCATGCGGGGCTTTCTCAAACGCGTTTTGAAGAATAACGCTAACTATGGTTGGAACCCATCCAGGAGTCGGAAGTACAACGCAGATTGTACTGTAAAATTTTCTCTTGTCAACGACTTTGATTTATGGTATAAAACCGTTGAAACTCATCATGCAGTTCCTTATGGAGGTGCAAAGCCTCGGACGGTCACCGAGGTACGAACACATCAGACGAGAAGACCGCTTCCGATTAGTCGGAGGCGGTCTTTGACGTTCGCGAACAAATTTTTTTGTACGGCGGCAACTCAATGCAACGTCACGCTTGCCGTCGCTTTTAAAGCGACCGTTGCCAAAGTTGTCGCCCGTGACAAAAATACCTTTCAATCGCCGCGACAAAGCCTTATAATGCGTGCGGAACTTATTCTTTTCGACAGCGGGGTTGTAGCGATGAAAAAAATTTTGATTGTTGACGATATGGAAGTCGGTCGCGAAATGACGGCCTTCGTCCTGCAAGAAAACAACTACATGACGGTCGGCGCAGGTTCCGCCAAAGAGGCAATGGCAGTTTACCGCGCCGAACAGCCCGACATGATAATTTCGGATTTTCGACTGCCGGACATGACGGGCTTTGACCTGCAAATTGCCCTGCAGAGCGAATATCACAAGAAAATTCCGTTCATCTTTTTGACGGGCGACACAACCGACGAAACCGAAAGTCTCGGCTTCGACAACGGCGCGCTTGACTTCCTGCACAAACCGTTCAGACCCGAAATTATGTTGCGCCGAATTGCCAACACGTTGCAAACCGTCGGGCAGATTCAAGACCTCAAAAAGACTTCGACGACGGACGCGCTCACGGGACTTTTCAACAAGGCAGCGTCCGAAGAAGAACTTGGCAAAATCTGCAAACGCGCCGTCGGTTCGCTCATGATGATTGATCTTGACAGTTTTAAACTCGTCAACGACATTCACGGTCACGCAATGGGCGACAAAATTTTGATTGCCTTCGCTGACATTTTGCGTGCGGCGTTTCGTTCGTCGGATTTAATCGGGCGCATGGGCGGCGACGAATTCGTTGCTTTTTGCGACGGCGTGCAGGAAGAAACCGCCATTTCGCTCAAAACGCAATTCATCAACGAAAAAATCACCGAAGCCGCCAAACGCTTGATGGGCGAAGACATGAATATTCCGCTCGGCGCGTCAATCGGTTGCGTGCTCGTCCCGAACAACGGCACGAATTTTGCCGAATTGTACAAGATGGCGGACAAAGCACTTTACACCGTCAAGCAGAACGGCAAGCACGGTTACAGCATTTTCAGCGACGACGCAGCCGAAGACGAAGTTGAAACCGTCGTCACGCTCGCGCAGATTGAAATGATTTTGGGCGAACGCAACAAAGAACCCGGCGCGTACGTCCTGCCCGTCGAAAGTTTTCGCGTCATCTACAGGTTTTTGAAGCGGACTCGCGGCGGTTACGGCAAGACGATTTGTATCCTGCTGTTTTCGCTCAAACATAAGGGCGACGACGAAAGTTTTTCGCTCAAAGAGGCAAGCGACAAGTTTCTTGACTGCCTGCACAACACTCTGAGGCGCGGCGATGTCGTCACTAAAAACGGGCGAAATCAATTTCTCGCGCTGTTGACGAATACTGACGGGCACCGCGACGTTACGGGAGCCGTCGGGCGACTTGCCGAAGCTTGGAACAATTTTTCCGCAAGCAAAAATTTTTACTTCTCGCACGAGTGGGAAGTCATGGACAGCTGAACTGCAATTTGGAATTTGAAATGTGGAATTTGGAATTGGAACGCGAAATTTATTACACATTCCTAATTCCCAATTCCACATTGATTTTTTGGAGGTCACGCAATGATAATTTTGGCATCAGGCTCGCCGCGCAGACAGGAACTGCTTCGCAAACTCTGCGACAACTTTACCGTCGAAGTCAGCGACGCGAAAGAAGTTCAACGTGCCGACGCGCCCAGAATTTTGGCGATCGAAAACGCCAAGCTCAAAGCTCAATCGGTGGCGGCACGTCACCCCGACGCGGCAGTTGTCGGCGCGGACACAATCGTCACGCTCGACAGAAAAATTTTCGGCAAACCCGACGGCGTCGACGGCGCGGAAAAAATGTTGCGGCAACTTTCGGGCAGGCGTCACGAAGTCGTTACCGGTTTGGCTTTGATTGTCGACGGAAAAATTTTCACGGCGGCTGAAGTCACGGCGGTTTTCTTCGGCGAAATGACGACGCAGGAAATTCGCGATTACGTTGCCACGGGCGAACCGCTCGACAAATCCGGCTCGTACGCATTGCAAGGCGGCGCGGCAAAATTCATCGAAAAAATTCACGGCGATTGGTCGAACGTCGTCGGCTTGCCGATTCACCGTTTGAAAAAATTGTTTGAACAAGCGGGCGTCACACTCGAACGCTCGTCGACAAATATCCGCGAAATAAAAAATCCGCTCGTCGCACACAAATTGGCGCAACTGCGGGACAAGTCAACTCCGACGAAAAATTTCCGCGCTCTCGTCGACGAAATTGCAATGCTTTTGACTTGCGAAGTCGCCAAAGAATTTCCGACTCGTGCGGTTGACATTGAAACGCCGCTTGCCGCTTGCCGTGCCGAAGTTCTCGACGAAGAAAATTTCGTTATCGTGCCGATTCTTCGCGCAGGTCTCGGCATGGCTCAAGGCGTGTCGAAACTTTTGCCCGCCGCGCCAATCGGTCATATCGGCATGTACCGCGACGAAAAAACTTTTGAGCCCGTCGAATATTTCTTCAAGATGCCGCCGAATTTCGCGGAAAAAACTTTGCTCGTCGTCGACCCGATGCTTGCCACGGGCGGCAGTGCCTGTGACGCGATTGAATTGCTCAAAGCTCGCGGTGCACAAAAAATCATTTTCATGTGTATCGTCGCCGCGCCGCAAGGTCTCGAAAAACTGTCGACCGAATATCCCGACGTTGAGATTTTCACGGCGGCGATTGACGAACGCTTGAACGAAAACCGTTACATTGTCCCCGGTCTCGGCGACGCGGGCGACAGAATTTTTGGCACGCTGTGACGATTACAGACCATAAAGATTTTTCGCGTTGGCGGAAGTGTACGCACCGACCTCGTCTAGAGTTTCGTTGCGAAGCTCCGCCAATTTTTTTGCGACATCGACGACGTAAGCCGGTTCGTTACGTTTGCCTCTGTGCGGCACGGGCGCAAGATACGGCGCGTCCGTCTCAATCAAAATTCGGTCACGCGGCGCGGCTTTGACGATTTCGGGCAACTTCGCGGAATTTTTAAACGTCAACGGACCGTCGACGCCGATAAACCAGTCGAGTTTGAAAACTTCCCGTGCCGTCTCCAAACTGCCCGAATAGCAATGTAAGACGCCGCGAAGTCCTCGTGCCTCCGTCTGCAAAATCTTCAACGTGTCGGCATGTGCGTCGCGGTCGTGAACGCAAACGGGCAAGTTCAGCTGACGGGCAAGGTCAAGTTGCGCGACGAAAATTTTCTGCTGAATCAACCTGCGCGACGGATCTTTTTCCCAGTGATAATCCAAGCCGATTTCGCCAATCGCGACAACTTTTTTGACGGCGGCAAGTTCGGCAAGACGTGCGCAGGTGTTCGCGTCGAAGTCGTCAATTTCTTCGGGGTGAATGCCGACGCCCGCGTACAGCTCCGAAAAATTTTTCGCCAGCTCGGTGACTGCCTCGGAACTTTTCAACGTGCTGCCGAAATTGATAATCCGTTCGACGCCCGAAAGTTTTGCGCGTTCGATAACCTCGGCACGGTCGGCGGAAAAATTTTCGTCCTCAAGGTGGCAATGCGTATCGATAAACATGAAAATACCTCCGAAAGTTTTTGCCCGATTATAACACACAGCAGCAACGGTAAATCCGGCCGTCACGGATGACGGCCGCCCGCAGTTGATACAGGATGTATCACCTGCGGGCTGTTTTCTTTTGGCAACGTGGACGTTGCATCCAATTGGTTCAACGTTGTCGCTTCAATTGGCGAGGCGGTCAAACCAATTGTTCCCCCGCTTTTAAAGCGGGTCTTTTGCGCCAAAAGAAAAGTAACAC
>JAFVBP010000254.1 GCA_017479925.1 Selenomonadaceae bacterium
CAAAACGCGGCGGACGCGGCTGCTCTTGCCGGTGCTCACACAATTATCGACAGCAATTCAACGAAATTTAAAGACCTTGCGCCCGTTCTCGTTGAACGCTTGCCCGCCGACAACGGACTTACGGACGACGGCGAGCCGAAAGTTGAAACTTCCACATCAACCGAAACAACGACGGATACGACCGAAACCGAAGCGGGCACAACGATAACCACCACGGAGACGACAACCACGACAACCACGACGATTTCCAAGACGCAACTCAAAGACCTTGATTGGACTGACGGCGACACAACTGCCAAAAATTACACCGTAAAAAATATCGGCACGACGCAAGCGGTTGATGCCGACGCGGACGAAACGGCAAGTTTGATAATCGACAGCTGGAGCCTGTTCAGTTCGGCTTCCGACCGTCAAGTTGTCCCCGATTTGAATCTGGTCAAGGTGAACGGCGACTTTTATTACATCGTCACGCTTGACGAAAACATTCGCCATTTTTTCCTGTCGGGTTGGTTTGACAGCATGGAGGCAAAAGTCGTCTCCATTGCCAAACTTGTTCCCAAAGATCAAGTCGTAGTCGACACCAGCACCGAAGTCAGAACATGGGCGGAATTTATCGCCAAACTCAAAGACATAATCAACAGAAACGTCATTGTCGGCAACTGGGAAGTCCAAAACGCGTACAAAAATTCCGGCGGCGGTCTGGTGAATGTAGCCAAGGTGAACATAACGGATCCGACAACGGGCGAAGCAGTCAAATTCTACGACGAAAACGGCAATGAGCGCACACAAGTTACGGCATACGAGGCGAGTTTCGGCACCACGGTTTACAGCGGCGCATGGAATCACTTCCAAGATTTTAAAAATCATTACTACCGAGGAGATTTCTATCGGAAAGAAACGGTCATAGTCAAAGATGATGTGGAGTTTACCATAGACCCGAACGGCGAAGACTTTATCGACAGAAACGGCACCAGAGGCACAATCACGAGTTACGGCAAAGGCAAATACGGCGAATCGAGCTCCGTTTCGGCAACTTCCGCCGCAATAAACACCAACAAAAAAGATTTGGCGGTCTACAACCCCGAAAAGAAAGGCAGACGGAAAACTTACCAAGACGACATTACTGAGACGGGCAATGTAGGGTTGCCTTACACGTGGGAAAGATTGGATTCGATAAATATCGATTTCAGGGTTGAGGACACTTTGAGCGGCAAATGGCTTTCCGAAGACTGGGATTGGGATTTGGCACTCGCCGGCGACACTACAGCGGATTATCCGAACGTCAAAACTTCCAATACCGACTTTGACGAGACAGGTGCCTACACCAAAGACGACAACATTAAGAGATTGAGAATTCACACGAGCATTAAATTCGAAGATCCTTATAAAGTTCGTCCCGATGTCGATAAGCCGGATGAGCCCGATGTTTTGTGGGCGCGTATCGAAAGCGAGCCCATGCTTCATAATCCCGACATTATGGACAGAGCTTACGGGAAATTAACTTCCAAAAAAGATCAAACAGGCTTGAACTCCGTCAATCAGATAATCCTCAACTTCAATCAATCGAACTACGACACGAGTGCTCAACGTTATCGCCCGCTCATCATCTTTTACGACGGCCCCGAAACTTACAGCATTTACTCGTACTATGACACGGTCAACAAATTCGTCCGCAAATCTCAACCGGTCATCGTGAATCTGAACGCGCCATATCGCGTCATCCTCTATGCTCCAAACAGTCCCGTCGCCATCATTGGCACAGATGAAGTCAAAAATAAATTCAGAGGTTTTATCGTAGCCAAAAGTTACGTGACTCTCAAAACTAAAGACGACTTTTACTTTTACGGCACGCGCTATCACTTGAAAGGGAAACGGAGCGAGGAGCTTACTCCCGTTGAAGAAAACGGCGAAACCGTCTACAAGCAATCGAATGGCACCGAAGTTGCTGCTGACAAAGTTTGTTCCGAAGATATTTATCGCTCCACAGACACAAACGACACCAAAAATTATTATTTCGTTCCTGCCAATAAAAACGAGAACGGAATCGAAATGTTCGTCGACTTCGGCGGCAATATTCAATACAAAGAGTGGAACAATCGCCCTACGAAAATCGGCGAGTATGACAATTTCGGCAGAACGGACTTCACCACGCACAATTATCACGTCGAAAGCTTCTTGAATCACAATCTGCTTTTGAGCGGCAAATAATTTACCGACAATCGCGCTCCCGAAAACGGGAGCTTTTTTATTTTGTTGACACTTGCCAAGCCGAATTATAAAATTGGGCGCGGGTGAGGTGATTTTTCTATGAAAGTCGGAATTGACATCGGCTCCACGACAATAAAACTTGTGGTCATGGACGAGGAACGACTTGTATTCAAAAACTATGCGCGGCACTTTTCGGAAATCGGCACCGCGTTGACAAATTCCTTAACGTCGCTGAAAAATATCATCGGCGAAAAAACTTTCAAGATCGCGCTGGCAGGTTCGGCGGGCATGGGTATCGCGAAAAAAATTTCGTTGCCCTTCGTGCAGGAAGTCATTGCCTGTCAAAAAGCCGTCGAAGAATTCATTCCGCAGACCGACACCGTCGTCGAATTGGGCGGCGAAGACGCGAAAATTATTTATCTCGGCAACGCGCCTGAAGTTCGCATGAACGGCGTTTGCGCGGGCGGTACCGGCTCGTTTATCGACCACATGGCAAGCTTGCTGTCGACCGACGCGCTCGGCTTGAACGCTCTTGCCGAAAAAGGCAAGCAGATTTACACGATTGCTTCACGGTGCGGAGTTTTCGCGAAAACCGACATTCAAGCGTTGATGAACGACGGCGCGAAAAAAGCCGACATTGCGTTATCGATTTTTCAGGCGGTCGTCAATCAAACAATCGGCAACCTTGCGCAAGGGCGTCCGATTACGGGCAACGTCGCGTTCCTCGGCGGACCGTTGCACTTCCTGCCCGAATTGAAAAAACGTTTCGTCGAGACGCTCGGACTTTCACAAGATGAAGTCGTCGACACGCCCGACGGCAATTTTTTTGTTGCCGAAGGTGCCGCCTTAAGTGACGAAGCACGCGAAATTTCCGTTGCCCAACTTGAAGACTCGATTAAAAAATCCGACGAAGCCGCTCGTGCCGAAACGCGCAAGGCTGATTTCGTTTTGTTCGAGGACGCGGCGGACTTGGAAAATTTCCGCAACCGTCACGCGAAACACAAAGTCAAACGCGGCGAACTTTCGACTTACTGCGGCGATATTTTTGTCGGCATTGACGCGGGTTCAACCACAACGAAAATCTGCGCGATCGGCTCCGACAAACAGATTTTGTATACAAATTACGGTTCCAACGAAGGCGCGCCGCTGAAAGTTGTCGTCAACCAGATTCGCGACCTGTACGAAAAAATTCCGTCGACGGCGAAAATTGCGGGCGTTTTCACTACGGGCTACGGCGAGGCGATTGTCAAGGCGGCACTGCACGCCGACGGTTCCGAAGTTGAGACTTTCGCTCACCTGACCGCCGCGCAGGAATTTTGTCCCGAAGTTTCGTTCGTGCTCGACATCGGCGGGCAAGACATGAAATGTTTTTTCGTCAAGGACGGCACAATCGGCAACATCACGCTCAACGAGGCTTGCTCCGCCGGTTGCGGCAGTTTCATTCAAAATTTCGCGCAGGGCTTGAACATGACCGTCGGCGACTTCGCGGGCAAAGCGTTGACTTCAGCGGCTCCCGTCGACTTGGGCACGCGTTGCACGGTTTTCATGAACTCGAAAGTCAAGCAGGCTCAAAAGGAAGGCGCGACCGTCAACGACATTTCGGCGGGCATTGCTTTAAGCGTCATCAAAAACGCGCTGTTTAAAGTCATGCAACTGCGAAACGTCGACGACCTCGGCGACAACATCGTCGTGCAAGGCGGCACGTTTTACAATGACGCCGTGCTCCGCTCGATTGAAAAAATCTTGAAACGCGAAGTCATTCGCCCCGACATTGCCGGTTTGATGGGCGCGTACGGTGCGGCTTTGCTTGCCCGTGAAAATTGTTCGGGCACGTCGACGCTGTTGACTGCTGACGCGTTGGAAAATTTCACCGTCGTCACGAAAAGCTACCGTTGCGGACGTTGCGGCAACAACTGTTTGATTACGATGCAGAAATTTCCTGACGGCGGCAAATATTTCACGGGCAACCGTTGTGAGCGCGGCGTCGGCGGGCAACGTGACGTTGCATCCAATTTGAGTAACGCCTTCGCTTACAAATATCAGCGCGTTTTCGATTATCAACCGCTGGAAAATCCGTCGCGGGGCACAATCGGCATTCCGCGCACGTTGAACATCTACGAAGATTATCCGTTTTGGCACACGTTTTTGACGGAGCTGGGCTATCGCGTCGAGCTGTCGAGTAAATCGTCCGCGCAGATTTATTACAAAGGTCTTGCGACAATTCCGTCGGATTC
>JAFVBP010000255.1 GCA_017479925.1 Selenomonadaceae bacterium
CAGCGCGTTGCCGTATTTTTCAATCATGATCAAGCCGATAACCAGCGCGAAATCAATCTGTTCGTACGTCGGGGGAGCGAATTCATCCGCGCCGCAATAAATCGACGTGCGGTAAGAAATTTCGCCGTCGCTGAAATCGAAATCGAAGCCGCCGACCTTCAGACCGTAATTTGCGCGCAACAGGAATTCGGCAACTTTTGCGCGTTCACCTTCTTCGGCACACAGCGGCAAAATCATATGAATGATGAGTTTGTCTTTGTACACGTTGAAGAAAACGTCAACATGCCGAAATCTGGCGTCAATGGAGTAAGTCGCTTTGGCAACGTCGCGTTCGTTGAACGGCTGATATTTCACTTTGTCGCGGGCGAAGAAATTTTCGACGGCAGCCCGAATTTGCGCCGTCGTGTCGGGGGTTTTCTCGAACGTTTCATCCATAAAAATCGCACTCCTTCCGTCGCAACGATTTTATTTTGCGGGAAAATTTTTGTCAAGGCACGTAGCAAAAACTTTTCCGCGGCGTATAATGTTCGCGGGGGTGAAAATCTTGCTCACGAATCGGCGACTCTTGCGCGTGCGGCTTTTCGTCGCAGGAATTCTTGTCGGCACACTGACGGGCGTGATTGTCGCGATATTTCGATTTTTGCTTGACACGGCTGACGTTTGGCGACCGCGAATCTTCGCGCAGGTTGACAGCATCGGGAAATTTTTGTTGATGTGCGGCGTGATGATTTTGTTCGCCGTGATTTTGTCGCGGATGGTCAAATTTGATTCGCAAGTTTGCGGCAGCGGTATCCCGCAAATCAAAGGCATGTTGCAAGGTCGTGCCAAAATGTTCCGACCGATTCGATTGGTGTTCATGAAATTTTTCGCGACGGTCATGACAATCGGCGCGGGCATGAGTTTGGGACGTGCCGGAATCAGCGTGCATTTCGGCGCGGCAATCGGAAATTTCCTCACGAAAAAAATTTACGGCGACAAGTTGCGACATCAATCCGTCGAAGGCAATTTCCTGGTGACGGCGGGCGTCGGCGCGGGTCTTGCGGCAATTTTCAACGCACCGTTGGCGGGCATGATTTTTTGTATCGAGGAATTGCGCAGAAGATTTTCGCCTGAGCTGTTGATTTCGTCGATTGCGGCGGCGGTCACCGCGTCATTTATCGTGAAAATCATTTTCGGCGTGCGACCGGTCTTCGAGACAATCACGCGCACACCGCTCAACGTGCCTTCGGTCGTGACGTTGCCGACGAACGAAATGACGGCGGCTCTGCTGACCACGCCGCTGAGATTCGTCGCGCTGTTCGTACTGTTCGGCATCCTCTGCGGAATTTTGGGCGCACTGTTCACGCGGGCGTTGCTGTTTTCGCAGGACGTTTACAACGGGCTGAAAATTTTCGGCACGCGCAGATTTTTGATACCGTTTTTGCTGATTGTACCGCTCGGCGTCAAAATTCCGCAGGTGCTCGGTTGCGGCAACGTCCTCGTCGACGAAATTTTGGTGTCGCATCTGGCGTTGAGTTTTTTGGTGATTTTGTTGGCGGGCAAAATTCTGTTCACGCTGATTTGTTTCGGCACGAACGCACCCGGCGGATTGTTTTTGCCCGTGCTGGTTATCGGCGCGTTGATTGGCAACATCTTCGCACGCGTCGGAATTTTGCTGAACTTTTTCACGACGGATTGGACGACGCTTTTTATCATCTTCGGCATGACGGCATTTTTCGCGGCGGTCGTCAAAACACCGGTCACGGGCGCGGTTTTGATTTTGGAGTTGACGGGTCAATTCTCGCACCTGTTTTCGCTGATAATTATCGCGGGCACGGCGTTTCTGGTCGCGGATTTGTGCGGCGGCGAACCGATTTTTTCCGCGCTGTTGGAGCGGTCGCAATCGAAACGTTGACGCAGGAAATTTTTCATGCGCGTCTAATTAACTTCCAAGTCAAAAATAATTTTCGTCACTTACGATTTTAAAAATCACTCGAAAGGAGCGTGATTCTCGTGAAGAAATTTTTTGTCGCAGCCGCCGCAAGTCTGCTGATTTTCGGCTCGCAAGCCGAAGCCGCGCCGATTGACGATTTGAACGCGTCAAATATTCAAACGCAGGAAGTCGGTCACTGGGCAGATTTCCGCGACGAAGTTTTGGGTCGCGAAACCGACAGAGAACGCCGCGAACGCAAAAAGTGGGAGCGTCGTGAGCGTGAGCGTTACGAACGTGAGCGTGAAGAGCGCGAACGTCGCGATTGGGAGCGTCGACAGCGTCATCGTCAACTGCCGCCGCCGCCTGTTTACGTGCCGCCTGCGCCTCGTCCGGGTTACGGGGCACCACCTGCGCCGCGTCCGGGTTACGGTGTGCCGACCGCGCCCGTTCGACCGGGTATGCCGCCGCCGCCGCGCAGACGTTGAAATTTTACTCGACAAAAAAAACTCCTCGCCGTGTGACGGGGAGTTTTTTTAATTTGGAATGTGAAATTTGGAATGTGAAATTAAATCCGCGTCGCAATTCCTAATTACAAATTTCAAATTCCTAATTGCAGTTCAAGCCATAGTCAACGCCATGATTGATTTTTGCGTGTGAAGACGATTTTCCGCCTCGTCGAAAATGACGTGCGCGTTGTCCTCAAAAACGTCGTCGGTGATTTCTTCGCCGCGATATGCGGGCAGGCAGTGCAGAACGATTGCGTTTTTGCTCGCGTGCGACAGAAGTTTACGGTTGACTTGATACGGCGCGAAAATTTTCTTGCGGGCGTCGTGTTCGGCTTCCTGACCCATGCTCGCCCAAGTGTCGGTTGCGATGATGTCGGCGTCCGCAACGGCTTCGGCGGGATCAACCGTCCACGAAAGTTTTGCGCCCGTTTCTTCGGCGTCGGCAAGCGCGTTGTCGAAAACCTGTTGATTCGGGCGATAATTTTCGGGCGTCGCGACGGTAAGCGTCATGCCGACTTTCGCCGCGCCGTACAGGTACGAATTCGTCATGTTGTTGCCGTCGCCGACGTAAGCCATTTTCAGCGCACGGAAATTTTTGCCCTTGTGTTCGCGAATCGTCAACAAGTCCGTCAAAACTTGGCACGGGTGAAGCAAGTCGGTCAAGCCGTTGATGACGGGAATTGACGCGAATTTGGCAAGCTCTTCGACTTTGGCGTGTTCAAACGTGCGAATCATTATGCCGTCAAGGTAGCGCGACAGGACGCGTGCGGTGTCTTTAATCGGTTCGCCGCGACCGAGTTGCAGGTCTTTACTCGACAAAAATAATCCCGTGCCGCCGAGTTGGAAGATACCGACCTCGAACGAAACTCGCGTGCGCGTCGAAGATTTCTCGAAAATCATGCCGAGAGTTTTGCCCGCAAGCAATTTGTGTTCGACGCCCGCTTTTTGCATGGTTTTAAGTTCGGCGGCGAAGTCCAAAATTTCGGCGACTTCGTCGGTGCTCAAGTCGTGAATCGAAAGTAAGTCTTTGCCGTTCAACAAAGTTATCAGCCTCCAAGTGTTAAAATGTCGCGGATATAATCCAACTGCACGTAATCTTTCCACATGACTTTAAGGCGCATGAAAGATTTCAGTTGGTCAAGCATTTCCAATGCGGCGACGCGAAGTTCGTCGACTGCCGAACAGGACGAATTTAAAATTTTCGGCAGTTCGTTCAGGAACAGCATCACTTGCGTCAAATTTACTCCGTTTGAAAGCGTCTTCAACATAGCTCGAAGCGCGGCCTCCTCGAAGGATTTCGCAAGCGCGTCGTCGACAAGTTTCGGTTTCAGATATTCGGCAACGGCGCGGCACGTCAAGAAAGTTTCAAGCTTGCCCGCGAAAAATTTCTTCGGCGTGTTCGGAAACAACGTCGGCGACAAATTCACCGTCAGCGCGTTTAACAATCTTTCGTCGGTGAGTGACTTGTCGGGCAGTTGAAACGTCTTCGCACGTTCGGCGCGGTAAGTCAAAATCCCGTCGTCGAAAACTTCGTTGCGGTCGTAGTTGTCGAAACTTTTCATGTTGTAAGGATTTTTGTTTTCGCACGCCCAGCCGCGCAACATTTTGGCTTTCGTGAATTCTTCGCGGCTTTTGGTGTAGTAGTGATTGACGGCGATTTTGTCCGCAGTGACGGGGCAGTTGTGACCTTTGATTTTTGTCGGCGCGGCGTTTTCGTCCACGCTGTAAAAACCATCGAAATAATTCATGTAATGCGGGTTGTCAACGAAATTTATTCTGCGCGGGTTGACAATCGTCTTGACGTAAGTGTTGCCTTCGTACCAAACGTCGTTGCCTTTCGGGTCGCCGAAATCGACGGGAGCGCGACGGGTGAAGCGTTCAAGTACGCCGCGACTTAAATCAGCGGTTTCGTGACCGTTGGAGCCGTAAATCTGCCAGTTAATCGCGAGAGCTGACGCGTTCGGGTCGTGCGACAAAATTTCGTCGACGGTTTCAACGATACCCCCCCCCGTTTTGGGAAGATGAATTCGTCGCCGTCGATAAACGCCATGTATCGGCAGTGGAACTTGAATCGCTTGACGGCTTCGTTATAAACCGCGTATTGCATTGCTTTACCGGGCGCATTGAACCAATCGACGAGACCGGCTTTGACGTAAGGCGCGGCGACCTCACGCTGATTGTCGGGGCTGTCGTTGTCGTACAGGTAAAAGTGATTGACGCCCGCAAGCAGATGATAATCGAGCCATTCGCGAAGATACGGTGCCTCGTTTTTGAGAATCGCGACAACCGCCAAGTCGTGTAGGAACAAATTTTTGTCAACCATCGTCACTCACCAAGCACGCCGTCGAGAATTTGAATCAGTTCGTCGACGTGTTCGTTGGTGATAATCAGCGGCGGAATAAATCTCAAAACCGTGCCGACCGTGCAGTTGATTATCGCGCCGCGCTTCATGCACTCGTTGACGATTTCGACGCCCGTGCGTTTCGGCTTGTCGAGTTGTGCGCCCAAAATCAAACCTTCGCCGCGAATCTCGGAAATTTGTTCGGGATATTTTTTTTGCAAGTCAATCAGCCGCGACTTGAAGTAGTTGCCGACCGCTTCGACGTGCGACAAAAATTTTTCGTCGGGCACGGTGTCAAGCACGACGTTAGCCGCCGCACAAGCCAACGGGTTGCCGCCGAAAGTCGTGCCGTGATCGCCCGCGTGAAAAGCCTGCGCGACTTCCTCGGTGACGCAAAAAGCACCGATTGGCACGCCGCCCGCAAGACCTTTGGCAAGCGTGACGATGTCGGGTTTGACGCCGTATTTTTCATACGCGAAAAATTTACCGCTGCGACCGATGCCCGATTGAATTTCGTCGAGAATCAACAGCGCGTGATGTTTGTCGCAAAGCTCACGAACTTTCTGCAGGTAACCTTCACGCGGTGGATAAACGCCGCCTTCGCCTTGAATCGTTTCGAGCATGACCGCGCAGGTTTTGTCGCTCATTTTGGCGGCAAGTTCATCCGCGTCGTTGAAGTGTACGTAATCGAAATCGGCGGGCAACGGCTCAAAACCTTTGTGATATTTCGGCTGCCCCGTCGCAGTCAAAGTTGCAAGCGTCCGACCGTGAAAACTGTCCCAAGCGGTGATAATTTGCGTCTTGTCGGGCGAAATTTTTTTCGCGAACTTGCGGGCGATTTTAATTGCGCCTTCGTTGGCTTCCGCGCCGGAATTGGCGAAAAATGCACGGTTAAGCCCGCTCAAACGCACGAGTTTTGCGGCGGCGTCCGCCTGCGGTTGCGTGTAATAAAGATTGCTCACGTGAATGACTTTGGCGGCTTGATTCGCAATGGCTTCGACGAGCGGTTGACAGTTGTGCCCCAGGACGTTGACGGCAATGCCCGCCAAAAAATCCAGGTAACGCTTGCCGTTGATGTCGTACAGATATGCGCCGTCGCCGCGCTCCAAAACGATTTTGTAACGCTTGAACACGGGCAGATAATTGTTGTCGTCGCGCTCAAAAATTTTTTCTTCGGTCACAAAACTCAACTCCTCAAAAAATCGTGCAGGTAAGTCAACTCGATACAATCGCGGCTGACTCCGACCGTTTCGCGCAGATACTGCAACATTTGCGGAATCACGTCCAGGCACGCGGCGCGAATTTTTTTGACTTCGGCGTACGGCAGGCGAAGAATTTTCGGCAGTTCACGAATCAACAAACTTGCCTCGGTGAATTTCATCTGCGCGGACAGTTCGGCGACTTGCTTCAGCGACAATTCTTCGCAAAACTTCATGTCGTCCAAAAGCGTTTCGCGCAGGTGTGAACTCAATGCCAAACAAGTTAAAGCCGTCGTCAAATTCGCGGGCTTGTCGGAAAGATTTTTCGTCAACGCGTCAAGCACACGTTCAAGCTTGCGACTTTGACTTTCGGGCGTGAAGTTTCGGCTTGCGCGATAACTCAAAATCCCGTCGTCGAAAACCTCGTTGCGATTGTAGTGCTCGAAAACTTTCATGTCGTAAGTATTCGTCGGAATGTCGGAACGTCCGCGGCGCATTTTGACGGCGAACTCTTCGCGGCTTTTGGTGTAGTAGTGATTGACGGCGATTTTCTCAACCGTGACGGGGCGATTCAAAAAATTCGGCACGACGTTACCTTGCTCGTTGACGGCGCGGAGCGTCTCGAAATAATTCGCGTGGTGCGGGTAAATCATGAAATTTATCGCACACGGATTGGCGATTGTTTTGACTATTGCGTTGCCGAAGCCGTCGGGCGTCCAATCGACGGGTGCGCGACGGGTGAAACGTTCCAACACGCCGCGATTTAAATCCGCACGTTCAAGCCCGTTGGAGCCGAAAATTTGCCAATTAATCGCGACGCCCGCCGCAGTTTCGTCCCGCGACAAAATTTCGTCGACGACCTCGACAATGCTTTGATTCGTCTTCGGGTAAATGAATTCGTCAATGTCGACGAAAGCGATATATCTGCAGTGGAATTTGAATTGCTTGACGGCGTCGTTGAAAACCGCCATTTGCATGACGTTTCCGGGCGCGCTGAACCAATCGACGATACCGGCTTTGACGTACGGCGCGGCGACTTCGGCTTGATTGTCGGGGCTGTCGTTGTCGTAAAGGTAAAAGTGATCGACGCCCGCCGACAAGTGATAATCAAGCCACTCGCGAAGATACGGTGCCTCGTGCTTGAGAATCGCGACAATCGCCAAGTCGTGCAGGAACAAATTTTTGTCGACCATCACGAACAAACTTCCGTGCCGAGACCCGCTGCCGTGAACAGCTCTAAAATAATCGAGTGCTCAAGTCGCCCGTCGATGATGTAAGCTTTATTGGTGCCCGCGTCAATCGCCCGCAAGCACGCTTCGACTTTCGGAATCATGCCGCCCGAAATTGTGCCGTCTTTGATAAACGCACGAGCTTCGTCCGCTTTGAGCGTCGAAATGAAACTTTGCTTGTCCGCGAAATTTTTGTAGACGCCTTCGGTATCGGTCAACAGCAAAAGTTTTTCCGCGTGAAGTGCGCCCGCAATGTCCGCCGCGACGTAATCGGCATTGATGTTGTAGCTTTCGCCGTCCTCGCCGACGCCGATTGGCGCAATGACGGGCACGTAGCCGCGTTCGATTAAGTCGTTGACAATTTGGATGTTGACGCGTTTCGACTTGCCGACGTAGCCGATGTCGACTTTGGTTTTTTCGCCGCCGTCGTAAACCGTCGCCAATTTCTTTTCGGCTTGAATCAAGTCGGCGTCCTTGCCGCTCAAACCGACGGCACGCAGTCCGCGACGATTCAACAGCGTGACGATTTCGGAATTGATTTTGCCGTCGAGAACCATTTCGGCAATTTCGACGGTCTCTTCGTCCGTGACGCGCAGTCCGCTGACGAAGGAAGTTTCCTTGCCGAGTTTTTTGAGGAAGCCCGTAATTTCGGGACCGCCGCCGTGCACAATGACGACGTTGATGCCGACAAATTTCATAAGCGCAACGTCTTGCATGACGGAAGTTTTAAGCGCGTCGTTGACCATTGCGTTGCCGCCGTATTTGATGACAATCGTCTTGCCGTGAAATTCTTGGATGTAAGGCAGTGCCTCAACCAG
>JAFVBP010000256.1 GCA_017479925.1 Selenomonadaceae bacterium
CCTGCCCGATAACGTGCGGGTCAAGTATACGGCTTGTCGAATCGAGCGGGTCGACGGCGGGATAAATGCCCAACTCCGCGATTTGACGGCTCAAAACCGTTGTCGCGTCAAGGTGTGTAAATGTACCTGCAGGCGCGGGGTCGGTCAAGTCGTCAGCGGGAACGTAAACTGCCTGAACGGAAGTTATCGAGCCTTTTTTCGTTGACGTGATACGTTCCTGCAACGCGCCGATATCCGTCGTCAACGTGGGCTGATAACCGACGGCGGAGGGCATACGACCGAGCAACGCCGAAACTTCCGAGCCTGCCTGAATGAAACGGAAAATGTTGTCGATAAACAACAGAACGTCTTTGCCTTGCGCATCACGGAAATATTCCGCCATTGTCAAGCCTGTCAAGCCGACGCGCATACGAGCACCGGGCGGTTCGTTCATCTGCCCGTAAACAAGAGCCGTCTTGCCGATAACGCCGGACTCTTTCATTTCGTTCCAAAGGTCATTGCCTTCGCGTGTACGTTCGCCGACGCCCGAAAATACCGAGTAGCCGCCGTGTTCGGTTGCGATGTTGTGAATCAGCTCCATGATAAGAACTGTCTTGCCGACGCCCGCGCCGCCGAACAAACCGATTTTACCGCCGCGAGAATACGGGGCAATCAAGTCGACGACTTTAATTCCGGTTTCAAGAATCGTCGTGGAAGTTTCCTGCTCCTCGAAACTGGGAGCTTTGCGGTGAATCGGCAACCAATTTTTGTTACCGACGGGAGCCGGATTGTTGTCGACGGTTTTGCCGAGAACGTTGAAGACGCGTCCCAAACATTCTTCGCCGACGGGCACGGTGATAGGTGCGCCCGTGTCTTCAGCTTCCATGCCGCGAACAAGACCGTCCGTCGAACTCATTGCGATACAACGGGTGACGCCGTCGCCCAAATGTTGCATGACTTCCGCGACGAGGTCAATCTCGACGTTGCCGGACTTGCCTTTTATGTTTACCGCGTTCAGAATTTCGGGCAGTTCGCCGACGGGAAATTCAATGTCGACGACCGCGCCGATAACCTGAACAACTTTACCTTTCGCCAAATGTTTTCAACTCCTTTGGTAGGAACTAGGAACTAGGAACTAGGGACTAGGGACTAGAGACTAGAGACTAGTTCCCGGTTCCTAAAAACTAGTTCCTAAGCTTTTTTATGATTGTGGTGAGCAGGCGTCCCGTTTCGTTACAAAGTGACAAGGTCGCCTCAATATCTTCCTGCGTGAAATAACCGATTCTGACGCAAAGTAACATTTGAGTTTCGACTTCGGCAACCGATCCGCGTGAAATAATTAAAAATCTCACGTAATCTCCCGTTGAAGCTCGTCCGTTACCTTCCGCAATATTGGAAGGTACAGAAACTGCTGCTCGGCGCAACTGATTTGTCAAACCGTAAAGTTCATCTTTCGGCATTTTTTTAGTCAATCGGTAGACTTCAACGGCAAGATCCATTGCTTTCTGCCAAACGATTAAATCCTTATAATGCAAAATCTGTAACCTCCTTCAGAAACTAGTTCCTAGTTCCTAGTTCCTAGTCTACTCCAAAGCGTTTGCACCGCCGACAATTTCGTTGATTTCGTTGGTGATGCCCGCTTGACGAACTTTGTTGTAAAACAGATTCAACCTGCCGACGAGTTCTTGAGCGTTGTCGGTTGCATTACTCATTGCGTTCATGCGCGAAGAAAGTTCCGACGCCGCCGAGTGAAGCATTGCGCCGTAAATTCGCGTGGCCAATCTGCGCGGCAAAAATTCATTCAGAATCGACATAACGTCCGGTTCGTAAATGTATTCTTCCTTGAGATTCGCGCTTGCCTTCGCGTAGTCGTCCGTGACAAGCGGCAACAAAGTCACGTCGTCCGGCACGCAACTGATTGCAGATTTAAATTGCGTGTAAATCAACGTCACGTCGATAATTTCACCGCTTGCGTAACGTTCCATGACCAAATCGGCAATTTCTTTCGCGTACTTGTACTGCGGGCGTTCGCTGATTCCGTGATAACTTTTGATGATGTTGTAGCCGCGCTGTTGAAAATGCGTCGTAGCTTTTCTGCCGACGGTGATAATTTCGATGCCGTCAATATAAGCCGCGTCGTTGTATTCGCGTGCAACGGAAACATTTGCGCCCGAAGACGAACCGCCGCCGTGAGCAGCTGCACGAGCCACACCGCCCGTCGCGTTCATTTGACGTTGTTGCTTTTGCGTGCGATGTGCGATTGGTTTGACTGCATTGAGCGCGTCGAAATTTTTCTTGTGGAAATTTTCGTCGTCGCCGTCGTCGTCCATTGAAGTTCCCGTGTCCGTGCCGTCGTATTCAATCGTGTCGTGCGCCTCTTTGAAGACGTTGCTTGCGAACGAGCCGGCAAGTCCTTTATCCGAAGCAATGACGATAAACAGAAACTTGCCGTCCGCGTTTTGCTGTTCGGCAATGAGTTCGTCGCGTGTCTTCAAAAACGGGTGTTCGTATTCGCGCCCACGCATTTGGGAGACAACTCGCCGCATAATTTCCTTGGTTTTGTTGACGTAGGGAATGTTCGACAGCAAAGCATCACGAGCCGCGTTGAATCGCGAACGGGCTATCATGTCCATTGCGTTGGTTATTTTTTGAATGTTTTTGACGCTTTTGATTCGGCGGCGAATGTGTTGTAAATTTGCCATTTACGCCACCGCCTTAACCGGCAACCTTGTAGGTGACAGTTTCCTTGAATTCGTTAATCGCGGATTTAATTTCGGCTTCAAGCGCGTCATCAAGTTTTTTCTTCTCGACGATTTTCTTGCCGATGTCCGCGTGATTGGCGTGCATGAACTTGATAAAGTCGTTGTGGAACGTAACAACTTTGTCGACGGGAATATCTGCCAAAAATCCGCGAACGGCGGTATAAATCGTCAAAACCTGATCTTCGACGGGCAACGGCGAATATTGCGCCTGCTTAAGCGTTTCAACCATGCGTGCGCCTCTGTCAAGTTGAGCTTTGGTAGCTTTATCCAAGTCGGAGCCGAATTGTGCGAACGCCGCAAGTTCACGATACTGAGCCAAATCCAAACGCATTGTGCCGGCAACTTGTTTCATTGCTTTAATCTGCGCGGAACCGCCGACACGCGAAACCGACAAACCGACGCTGATTGCGGGACGAATGCCCGAATAGAACGCGTCAGTTTCAAGCATAATCTGCCCGTCCGTGATTGAAATGACGTTCGTCGGAATGTATGCGGAAACGTCGCCCGCCTGCGTTTCGATAATCGGCAACGCGGTAATTGAACCTGCGCCGAGTTCGTCCGAAAGTTTCGCGGCACGTTCCAAAAGTCTGGAGTGCAAATAGAAAACGTCACCGGGATAAGCTTCACGACCGGGCGGTCTGCGGAGCAACAACGACATTGCACGATACGCCGCCGCGTGTTTCGTCAAGTCGTCGTAAATGCACAGGCAGTGACCGTGCTTTTCGTACATGAAATATTCCGCCATCGTGACGCCCGAATACGGAGCCAGATATTGCAACGGAGCGGAGTCGGCAGCCGTAGCCGCAACGACGATTGAATATTCCATTGCGCCATGATCTTCCAAAGTTTTCACGACGCGTGCAACCGTCGACGCCTTTTGTCCGATTGCGACATAAATGCAGATACAGTTTTGACCTTTCTGGTTGATAATCGTGTCGACTGCGATTGCGGATTTGCCCGTACCGCGGTCACCGATAATCAATTCGCGCTGTCCGCGACCAATCGGAACAAGTGCGTCGATTGCCTTTAAGCCGGTCTGCAACGGCTCATGAACGGATTTTCTGTCCGCGATACCGGGAGCTTTGAACTCGACGGGACGCGACTGCGTTGTCTGAATCGGACCTTTGCCGTCAATCGGACGACCGAGAGCGTCAACGACGCGCCCGATCATTGCTTCGCCAACGGGCACTTGCATGATTCTGCCCGTGCGTTTGACGGTTGCGCCTTCTTTGATTTCGTTGTCGCGGCCGAGAATAACCGCACCGACGTTGTCTTGTTCAAGGTTCAGAACGAGTCCGAAAATATCATCGCCGAAGTCAAGCAATTCGCCCGCCATTGCCTTATCAAGCCC
>JAFVBP010000257.1 GCA_017479925.1 Selenomonadaceae bacterium
GAACGTCGAGAAAATCGCCGCGACCAGAATCGGTCCCAGCAACTGTTTTGTCGGCAGGTGAAATTTTTTCCCGACGAAACGTCCCAGCAAAACGAGCGGCACAAGCGTAAGCCACGGCAACAGGTCACCTTGTTCAAGCGCAACCGCCGCAGCGTTTTCGTCAAGCATGTGCATTGCGAGGAACGGCACGCTGACGACGACGCAAGTAAATCGCAACGTCTGCGCGACGACGACGAAATTCATATCGGAGCGCGGGTCTTCTTCCGCCATCAACGTCATGAGCGACATGCCGCCGGGCGCGCAACCCATAAAGCAACTGATTAAGTTTACCGACGACATGCGGTATGTCAACCACGACGCGATTAACGACACAACGACAATCGAACCCGTTGCCGACAGCACGCCGACGCTAAGCATAAAGTTGCGCCACGCGGCAGGCCAATTCGTCTT
This sequence comes from Selenomonadaceae bacterium, assembly GCA_017479925.1. GTDB lineage: Bacteria > Bacillota > Negativicutes > Selenomonadales > Selenomonadaceae > Quinella. The sequence goes on from JAFVBP010000257.1 coordinate 451, forward strand.
CGGGTCGACGAAAGTTTTACTTACGAACGTCAAGACAATTCCGCCGAGCATGTACGGTATCGGGACGTTGAGCGTTTTGAACAAAAATCCGAGCGCACCGGCAATCAAAAACAGGACGACTTTTTGACGGTTGAAATCTTTCATTCGCCGGTTTTAACCATGACGCTCTTGTAAGCGGGACGAATAATTTTGTTTGACGTGATAATTTCTTCAAGGCGATGTGCCGACCAGCCGACGATTCGCGCAATGGCGAAAATTGCCGTGTAAAACGTCGGCGGCACGTTAAGCATGTAATAAACCGCGCCGCTGTAAAAGTCGACGTTCGGGGCGGGCGGACGCGGCATGTTGCGTGCTTTGGCGATAATCGCGGGCGCGACAGCCTCGATGTTTTCGTGCAGGGCGAAGTAATTTTCCATGCCTTTTTCGCGGACAAGCAACTTGACGTATTCTTTCAAGATTCGTTCACGCGGGTCGCTCAACGTGTAAACCGCGTGCCCCATGCCGTAAATCAAGCCCGTGCGGTCGAACGCCTCTTTGTTGACGATTTTCTCGACGTAAGCGGCAACTTCGTCGCGGTCATACCAATCGTTGACGTGTTCGCAGATGTCGCCCATCATGCTGATAAATTTCAAATTCGCGCCGCCGTGACGGAAACCTTTGAGTGACGCCATTGCCGCCGTCATTGTCGAATAAGTGTCCGAGCCGGAGGACGTGACAACCCGCGTCGTGAAGGACGAATTGTTACCGCCGCCGTGTTCCATGTGCAAAATCAGCGCGGTGTCCAAAACTTTCGCTTCAAGCGGCGTGTACTGCCTGTCGGGGCGAAGTATGCTCAACAAATTTTCCGCCACTGAAAGTTTCGGGTCGGGCATGTGAATATACATGGAGCCGCCTTTTTTATAGTGGTTGTACGAGTGATACGCGTAAGCCGCGAACAACGGAAACGTGCGCGCTTCGCCCAAAACCGTTTTGAATTCGGCAAGTTCGTCGTCGGTCGGCATGACGCCCATAATCAGCAGGTAAGCGATTTTCTCAAAGCCGAGTTCGTCGCCGAGTTCGTTGAAAAGGTCGTTGATTTCGTGACTGCGATACCAAAGTTCGCCGTCGCAGGGTTTCTTCTTGCCGTCGATAAATTTGGACGCGACGATTTGCGAAATGTTCGTCAAGCCCGTAAGGACGCCTTTGCCGCCCGCGTCGCGCAAACCGACTTTGACGCCGTATTCTTCGTAAAGCTCAGGGTTGATGTAGTCCGACTTCTTCAACAGGTCGACGTGATTTTGTGCGTAAGTTCCGAGTGTTCCGACCAAAATTGGCAGCATCCTTAGTCAAGTTGCATTCTTTGAAAAATTCCTTTAAGCTTTTGCGTGAAACTGCCGCTGTTGACCGGGACGAGTTCGGCGAGATTCATTTCGCTTTTGATGTCGTCGAGCCACGCGGGCGAATCAGATTTTTCTGCGACGAACGCTTGATTCGGGATTTGCACCGACCGTGCGCCGCCCGTGACCATGTCGAGTTCGTCGTCGGTGAAAAGTTTATCGTGTGCAATGCGGTTTGTAAAATTTTCGCCGCAGGAAGGGAGCCGACATGAAAATCACTGCCGATAAAACCGACGCCAATCAGTTGACAATTTTCGTCGACGGAAAAATCAACATTGCTACTGCCGAAATTTTTCGCAAGGAAGTCAATCGCCTTTCGACGGGCTTCGGCAACGTCGTCTTCGATTTCGGCGGCGTGAATTACATTTCGTCGGCGGGACTGCGCGAAATTTTAATCTGCCGAAAAAAATTCGTCGCCATGCGAATCGTGAACATGCAACGCGCAGTTTATTTAATCTTCGATATGACGGGCTTCACGAATTTTATTCGCGTTGACCGCGCTTCCAACACGCCGAAAAGTTCCGAACAGCTTAACGAAGTCGACGCGCCCGAAGATTCAAACGATATTTGCGTGCCGTTCAAAAAGTTTCTGCGCGACAAGGCGACTTATTCCGCCGACCTGTCCGCCGTGAACGTCAAGCATGGCGACAAAGTTGCTCTTTGCGGCGCGAATTCGATTAACCGGGTCTTGACATTTTACGCGATTCAAAAACTCGGCGCGATTGCCGTGCTCGTCAACTTCAACCTGTGCGCGAAAGAAATTTCCGCGCTCATTGATTACACGGATGTGACGCATTTTTGTTACGGCGAAATGCCCGCGCCGATTGACGACGTGAAAACAATTTGCGGCGACAAAGTTTAATTCTACTCAATTCAACGCGACAGAGATTTTCGCACGCGTTTGACCGAATACGACTACGTCAAGCGCAAAATTCAACGCACGGTTTACGCGGACGACCCCGCCGTAATTATTTTCACGTCGGGCACAACCGGCAAGCTCAAGGGCGTCCTGCTGTCGAGTTACAACATTTTGAACGCGGCACTCGTCAACAGCCGTGACCAAACTTTGACCGTCGACGACAAGAATTGCACGATTTTTCATTCCGTGCCGACGATGCTTCTTGCGCTGATTAACAACAAAAATTTCAGCGCGGACAAAGTTTCGTCGCTCCGATGCACAATCATTTCGGGCGCGGCGGCGACGGTTGCACAACTTGAAAATTTTCGCCGCGTCATGCCGAACAATCATTTCATGTCGAGTTACGGCTTGAGCGAAATGGCACCCGTGAGCATCACCGATTACAATGACAGCGTCGAAAATATTTTGCACACCGTCGGCAAGCCCGTCGAAAACATCAAAATAAAAATCGTCGACCGCGAAACGTGCAATGATTGTCCCGTCGGCGAAGTCGGCGAAATTCTCGTGCGCGGCTTCAACTTGATGACCGCTTACTACAAACTCGACGCGGACGAACAACCGATTGACGCGGACGGCTTTCTTCACACGGGCGACTTGGGCAGCTTGGACGCGAACGGCTACCTGCACTTGACCGGCCGAATCAAAGAGCTGATTATTCGCGGCGGCGAAAATATTTATCCCGCCGAAATTGAACGGGCGTTGACCGAATTCGATTTCGGCACCGACGCGAAGGTTGTCGGCGTGCCCGATGATTTTTTCGGCGAAGCAGCCTGCGCGTGCCTCAAGCTCAAAGACGGCGTTCAATTCGACGAAAACTTTCTGCGCGAATCACTTGCCTTGCATTTGGCGAAGTACAAAATTCCCGCGTATTTCATGGTCTGCGAAAGTTTCCCGTTGCTCGGTAACGGCAAAATCAACGTCGCGGCCTTGAAACAACTTGCAACCGAAAAATTTTCACGGAGGTGATTTGATTGAAAAC
>JAFVBP010000258.1 GCA_017479925.1 Selenomonadaceae bacterium
GAAATTTTGGCGGCGGCGGTTGATTCGTCGGCTGAAATTTATTTCCGTCACGACTTGACAAAACCCGTCGCGATTGTTTTCGGCTCGGAAGCGTCGGGCGTCTCAAAAACAATTCTCGACGTTGCGCAAAAAATTTTTATCCCGATGTGCGGGCACGTCGAAAGTTTGAACGTCGCCGTTTCCGCCGCGATAATTCTGTCCGAAGTTACCCGTCAGCACGTCGACAAACCACTTCCCGCGTGTTAAAATCAAGTTGTCAAAAATTTTCGGATTCACGCTACTTTCACGAAGGGGGAATTTTTATGCGTGAACTTGTCTGCAGGTTCGGAAGTTTTTTTGTCGGCGCGCTGATTGTGTTCGGAGTTTTCAGCGTTGCCGAAGCCAAACAGTTGCCCGAAATTGTTTGGTCGCGTGACGTGTACACGATAAGCATTGCCGGCGACGACCAAACGGCTCAACGACGGCGCGGTTATCAGCTTTTAAACACCGGTACGCCCGAAGACCAAAAACGCAACCGCGACAAAATTGCCGACGCCATTGCCGCCAAACTCAAAGAACAGGAAGCGAAGTTGCCGTTCAAACTTAAAACGACGTTCGAGGGCGACAACCTTGCCGAACTCAACGCGGAGTTAAGCGACGCGACGGTCGGCGACGTGCCGATTGCCCTTGTGCCGATGGTTGTTATCGATTACGCGATTGAGCAAACGTATGTAATTAACGGCGTGCCGCATTACAAGTACATAATCATTTCGGCGTTGGACATTGCTTTTTGCAGTGAAGACGACGACGGCGCGTTGACGATTTTGGGCAACATCCCGTTGCATTTTTACGAGATAATTCCGCTGTCGAATTCGCTTAACCAAATGACACAACATGACCGCACGGAGCTTGCGAACATTTACGCGAACTTCACCGCCGACATGATTAAGAAAAACCTGGACTTCAGCAAGTACAAAAAAGTCATCAAAGCTTTGTCCGACAAGCAGTTTTTGAGCGACACCTACCGCGTCGAAAATGTTTCGTACACCTCGGACAAGGCACGCGGACTTTTGGGCACGAACCGCTTGATGCAACGCATTGCGGGCAACATTTTCACCAGCGATTTCGCGGCGCACACGGGCAACGTCGTTTATCCGATGCTTTTGGAAGGCGACAATTCCAACTGGACGGTCGACGCCACGCACGGCTTTTACGTCGCGAAAATGAATACTTCGCATTCGGGCGAAAAAACCGTTCGCATGCCGCAGAACGTTGACCACAAAATTTATCTGAACGTTTCGGGCGCAGGCTCCAAAGAAGTCGAAACCGAGCAAGTTTCAAACATCAACGGCTTCAAAGTCTACCGCCTGTGGATGGAAAGTACGCTTGACGGCAAGAAAATCGAAATCACCAACGACATCACCGAAGAATATCTCAAAGACACCTCGTCGGCGAACCGAATCATCAAAGACGAACGCGAAATTTTCGGCGGTTTGATGATTGGCGCGGCTGTCAAATCTGCGGCGGCACAGGCCGGAAAGAAGGTCAAGTCATGAACAATTTGCTGAAAGTTTTCGTGACGATCTTCGCGGTCTGTGCTTTTTTCGTTTGGACAAGTTCACCTGCCGAAGCCGTAATCGTCAAAGGTTTCGCGCCGATTATCGACGGCGACATTGACACCGCCAAAAAAGAAGCCCGCAAGCAAGCGTTGCGTGCTGCCGTCGAGGACGCTGTCGGCGTTCACGTCGAAAGCACAACCGAAGTCGCCAACTTCATGGTCGTCAAAGACGAAATTTCCGTTAAATCCGACGGCTACGTCAGCATCAAGCGCGTCATTTCGGAAGAGATTCGCGGCGATATTGTTTACGTCGAACTTGACGTTGAGGCAAGCGCGCAGAAGATTCGCGAATTCGCGCAGGACTTGAAGTCGCAACTTGACGCCAACGTCAACGAATCAAATTCCCGCGGCGGAATCATGACGGCTGTCGTTCAGAAAAATACCGACGGTTCCTGCACCTACACGCCCGAATTCGGCGATTATATCAACGCACGCTTGAAGCAAGTCGGCTTTTTTGCCGTGACAAATGACAACGTCGTCGAATATCTGATTTACCACGCCTCCGACGCCGATGTTCGCGTCAAAGCCCGCACAATCGCCAAAGACAATCGCACGGAGGAGAACGCTTTACTGCGCGGCGTGCTGGAAATTTTTTCCGTGCGCAAAGTCGGCGGTGCTTACGAAGCGACGGTTAACGCGTCCTTTGAACTGATCGGTTTGGATTCAAACGTTGTCGACGTGTTCAACAAGTACGTCAAAGGTGCCGCCTCAACCGAGCGCGAAGCCGTCGAAGTCGCCAAAGAAAACGCCACCCGCGAAGCGATTGATTCGTTGGCGCAACAGGCTTTGGAGACCGTGCAGAACGAAACTCGCGGCGGTTACACGAATATCAAAACGACCGTTGTTGTCGACAACGTCACGAATTACCAGGCGCAGTACCCGTTGATTAAAGCCGCTCTTGAAAACGCGCATTGCAAAATTATTCGCATGACACGACCGTCAACGACGACTTTGGCTTTCTTCGTGTCGACGGATTCTTACAACAATGTCGGCGAACTTCAAGAAACTTTGCTGAACGCGATAGCCGGCATTAAACTCGGCGTCACTGCGAGCGGCGAATTGGGCGCGACGAAAATTCGGCTCACGTTTTAAGGCGGTGACGACATGAAAAATCTTTTCGGGAAAATTTTTCTCGTGACGGTGCTTGTAATCTTCGCGCAGATTTTTTCGTCGACGGTGACTTTTGCCGCCGACCCGCCGCGTGGCATTCCGTCGGGCGGTAAAGGTTTAACCGAAGCCGCCGCGATTGAAGACATGAAACTTTCGACGGTCAAGCGCGTTTTGGCTCAAATCACCGAACGCAACGATGACGAAAATTCGCCCTATCAACAGCTCGTCAAACGTTACGCCGAATTCGTCGCCAAAGTTCATATCGACAAACGCAGTCGCAACGCGGCGGGCGCGTTTATTGTCACGGGCAAAGTCGAAATCAAATACGACGCAATGCAGTCGGAGCTTACCAAACTCGTCAAGGACGCTTATGCCAACGTCGAAAACCGCGAAGTTTATCTTTTCGTGCGTTTCGTCAGTCAGGCAACCGAAGAGCAAACCCGCAGAGTTGAAAACGCCATTCTTCAGCGGTACATGACGCGGTTGCGCGAAAACAAATTCGTTATCGCCAACGCCGACGAAGTTATCGGCGACCTTGACAAGACGCGCTCAATGACTTTCGATCAATTTATGGACTTCGTCAAACAAAAAGCCGCCGAAAATCCCGAAATTTGCACGGCGATTGTCGGCGAAATTCTCATGGCGAAAGAGGACGAAGACGCCGACGGCTTCACCGCCTCGTGTGACTTGGTGATTCGTGCGTTGGACTGCCTGAACAATTTCCAAGTCATCGACAACTACACGGGCAACGAAGTCTTGCGCATGAAAGATTCGGAACTCGTCAACCGTTTACTCTTCGAGAAAGCCGCCGTCTCTTCGGCAAAGTCAATTGCGGACGCTTTGGTCAAATACTGGATGAGCAAATAATTTCAGCAAAGGAGCTTGATTTACATGAACAAATTTTTCAAACGTGCGTCAGCGGGACTGCTTGCGGCAATTTTTGCGGCGACGACTTTCACGGCGGACGTTCCGACCGCGCAGGCATTCAAGTTGGGCGACATTGCCGACGGCTTGGGTGACATCATCGGTATCGGCGGCAAAGGCGACAAAAGCGGCGACCTGACGTCATCACGCGACAAAATGCTCGAAAATTATTATTACTCGATTGCCTTGCTCGACGCGGCGTATCAAAACGTCTTGACCGCAACCGACGCCGGCATTGCCAACAAAAATATCATCTCGACCGAACAGGCGGCGAAATCTGCGGTTAAATCCAACGACGCGGGCACGAACATGAAGAACGGCGCAGACCAAAAACGTCAACAAGCCGAAGCCGCCAAAAAAGCTCTGGCGGACGCGGTTGCCTCCGGCGACGAGGAAAAACTCAAGCAAATCGACGAATTCATTAAGACCGCCAACAATCAGCGGTTGACTTCCAACGTTATGGCTGGCGTCGCAAGTGCACAGGCGGGCATGATTATCGCGTCAAGTGCCAAAAATATCGCGACGGGCAACTTGGACAACCTCGGTGACATCGTTAATGTCGCCAAAGACGTTGAAGGCGTGCTGAAACTTCGCAACGAGGCTGCCAAACTTTTGGACACGGCGACGAAGGAATATCGCAAGACCCGCGGCATCAAAGACCCCGGCAAAAAAGAGCAGAAAGCCGCCGCCGACGCCATTGAAAAAGGTTGACGCGACATTTCGGGCAGTTTCAAAACTCCGTTTAACCAACGGCAACTTCGTCGACGCAGTTGTATCGCAAGCTTCGCGGAAATCCGCAGTAACGAAAATTTTTGTGAGGAGATGGTTTCGGTGAAAAAATTATTCTCGTGTTTGACGGTGCTGTTTGCGGCAATGTTTTTGTTCGCGCAGGCACACGCGGCTCCCGGCGTCGACTGGAACGCCAACACAATTCAGGCGACGGGCTTCGGCGTGCCGAATCCGAAATTCGCCGCTGTACCCGCGCAAGCAATGGCTATGGCTCGTGTCGCCGCCATTGCCGACGCGCAACGCAATCTTTTGGCGGCGGTGCAAGGCGTGCAGGTTGACTCCGAAACCACCGTCGAAAACATGATGGTCAGTTCCGACATTATCAGGACGCGTGTCAGCGGTTTGGTCAAAGGTGCCCGAATCGTCAGCGAAGGCGAAGTTGCAGGCGGCGGCTATTCCGTCACAATGGAAATGCCTCTGTTCGGTGCAAGCGGTATCGCGCCCGCAGTAATTGAACGTCCGCCCGTCGTTGAATCGTTTCCGGAACCCGTGCCCGAAGTAATTCCGTCGCTTCCCGCCGACAGCAACACCGGTGACAGCGTCGGTTTCAGCGTCCTCAACGGCGGTGAAAATTCGCCAATGGCGGCTCTCGGCGGTTACACGGGTGTGGTAATTGATTGTCGCGGACTCGGACTTAATCCCGTCATGAGTCCCGTCGTTAAAAATTCCGACGGCGTCAAACTCTACGGTCACGAAAATTTGAATTACGACCTCGTTGTCCGCGACGGCATGGCAAGTTACGCTCCCGACATGAATCAAGCTTCCCGCGCAGGCAACAAGCCGCTGATTTTCAAAGCCGTGCGACTTGACGACCATAACGCGAATCCCGTCATTTCAGTGGCGGACGGCAACCGTTTGCTCATCGAAAACGGCGCAACCAAATTTCTCAACAACACCGCCGTCGTCTTCCTGTACTGAGGTGATTGACATGTTGAAAAAATTTTCGCGTTTAATCGTCGGCGGATTTTTGGCGACGTGTTTGTTGACGGCTCCCGCAAGTGCCGCACCGTTGAATTTCGACCCCGACAACGCAATCGCTCAATACACGCAAAAAATTCAAGCCGACCCGACAAACGCCGTTGCTTACCAAAATCGCGGCGTCGCTTACAGAATGAAAAAGGAATTCGACAAAGCACTTGCCGACTTCAATCGCGCCATTGAGCTTAACCCGAATTATTCGGACGCCTACAACAATCGCGGTTTGGTTTATCAAAGTCTCGGCCGCCCGGACGACGCTTTTAACGACTTCAATCGCGCCGTCGAAATCAATCCCAATGACGCCGTCGCCTACAACAACCGCGGTTTACTTATCGGGCAAAGAGCCGACTACATGCAAAAATCCGGTCGTGAAAGCGAAAGTACCGCGCTTTATGCCCGTGCGATTGACGACTTCAGCCGTGCCATTGAGCTTGACCCGAATTTCGCCAAAGCTTACCAAAATCGCGGCGTCGTCTATTCGTGGATGCCCAAAGACGAACTCGCCATAAAAGATTTGACTCGCGCCATTGAGCTGGGCATAAACACTGCGGAAATCTTTTCAACTCGCGGCTGTTGTTTCGACGCGCTCGGCAACCACAATTCGGCTCTTGCCGACTTCGACAAAGCCATTGCGATTAATCCGAAATACGGTGCCGTCTACAACAATCGCGGCAGGGTTTACTTCCACCAAAAACAATATCAACAGGCCATCGCCGACTTCAAAAAGGCTATCGAACTCGGCACAAGTTTGGAAGCTTCGTTCACGAATCTCGGCTTGTGCTACTATCAACTCGGCGATTACGACGCGGCGATTGACTGTTACACTCGCGCCTTGTCGGTGAATCAAAACTTCCAGCCCGCAATTCAAAATATGCAGGTCGCCTACGAAGCAAAAGCCCGTCGCAGATAAATTTTACCCGACACGCCGACCGTCAATTTCGACGGTAACTTGTCACTCAACACGACAAATTTAAAAGCGCAGGAGACGTACTCCCGCGCTTTTTGTTTTCGATATTGACTTGTCAGGCGGTCATCACTTTGACCAACATGAACAGGCAAAAGATTAAGTGAGCTGCCGCGACCGCGATTATCGCTCGAATTCCCCAGCGCATCAACAAATTCATGACAAACACCTCCGCAAACGAAAAGCCGCGTTCGGTTGAACACGGCTCGGATTTTCTGTGGCAGGGGCAGAAGGACTTGAACCCTCAGCCTACGGTTTTGGAGACCGTTGCTCTACCAATTGAGCTATACCCCTGTGGGGCGACTCGTGGGAATCGAACCCACGCATATCGGAGCCACAATCCGACGTGTTAACCAC
>JAFVBP010000003.1 GCA_017479925.1 Selenomonadaceae bacterium
CATCGTGAGCGTATCGCCGTCGGTAATGCTTTTTACGACGATTTTATCGAGTTTTGGCTTGTCGGAAGCCCAATAATTTTCGTTTTTGACGAGTTCAAGACCTGTTTCGGTGACTTTTACGGCTTTGTAAGCCCCGGTGCCGACGACAATTCCGTTTTCGACGCCCGAATCGACGTCGACAATGCATCCGTAAGGGTCGCTCAAATAATTTAACAGCGCGGGAACCTTTTCGGCGGACTTAATCGTCACAAATTGCCCGTCAGCGTCGATTGAAACGATTTTTAAGTCGTTCGGAGCGCGATCGTGCGTCGAAATTAACGCTTCAAGGCACTTTTTGACGGCCAAACCGTCGACTTTCTTGCCGTTTGAGAACTTCGCGGCGTCGTTTATCTTGATTTTGACGGTGAAATCGTCAATTTGCTCGAAATTTTCGGCCAACCACGGCTTCAACTGCATGTTTTCATCGAATTTGAAGAGCGTTTCGCCAATTCCGTAGCGCAAAGTTGACCAACCGCTGTAATTTTCGTGCGGATTCGTGCCGACATTCTCCATAGCGACGCCGTAAGCGACAGTTCCGTAAGTAAAAGTCTTTTCGTCGACCGCAGATTTTTCGCCGCCGCAACCTGTAATCAGCAAACTTGCCGCCGCAATCGTCGCCAAAAATTTTTTCACGTCAATCACCTCGAAGGCGATTTTAATCGATTTTCGACGCGATTTTAAGCCCTGCACGGGGATTGTGCCGAAATTTTGTCAATAACGTTGCATGACAAGATGCGGCGTTGTAAAATCTTTCCGTTGCGTGAATTTGGTCGGAACTTTGCCGAGGAGATGAATTTATGTCCAAACTCGAAACGAAATTTGTCAATGACATTGCGGGAAAATTTTTCGTGCCGTCATATCAGCGCGGCTATCGTTGGTGCGAATCGGAAGTCAAACGTTTGCTTGAAGACGTTTTCGCGCTCAAAGGTCGCGGCGGTCAACCTGCGAAAAATTATTGCCTCCAGCCGATTGTCGTCAAAAAAAGATCCGACGACGAATTTGAGTTGATCGACGGTCAGCAACGCTTGACGACGCTGTTTCTGATTTACAAGTACATGAACGAGTTCAGCAGAGGTTTTATCGCGCCGCCGACGTTTGCTTTGGACTACGAGACGCGTCCCGACTCGAAAGATTTTCTGTCGAACATCAACGTCGATTTGCGCGACAAAAACATCGATTTTTTCTTTATTGCCAACGCTTGCGAGGTAATCGAAAACTGGTTTGCCGCCGCGGGTGAATTGTTTTTGACGATAACGACGATAAAAACTTTGTTCGCGGAAAACGTCAAAATTATCTGGTACGAAGTCGACGCGGACGAAGATGCGGCGGCAATGTTCACGCGGCTCAACATCGGCAAAATTCCCTTGACGAGCGCGGAACTTGTCAAAGCCGCTTTCCTGAGCAACGAAAATCGCAACATGAGTGCTCAACGGCAAGACGAAATCGCTTTGCAGTGGGACAACATCGAAAAATCCCTGCACGACGATTCGCTGTGGTATTTTTTGACGAACAACGCGGCGGACAAATATCAGACGCGCATCGATTTGGTTTTGGATTTAATGTCGAACAAGCGGCTTGACGACCGCGACAAATATCGCACGTTTTTTTATTTCGACGAGCTGAAACGGCGCGGCGACGACTTAAGCGAGCTGTGGGCGAAGATCGTCCGCAATTTTTTGTTGCTCAAAGATTGGCGCGAAAGTCACGAGTTTTATCACAAAATCGGCTACCTTGTCGCTTCGGGCTACAAAAATCTTGCCGACATTTACGCCGAATCTCAAAACAAAAGCAAGCGCGAATTTTTGTCGCGGCTTGACGAAATGATTCGTGACAGCGTCAAATTGTCCGGCGACGAAAATTATTCCGATTGGAATTACGAAAAAGACTCCGACCGAATTCGCAGGTTGCTGTTGCTGTTTAACGTCGAATCCGTGCGGCAAAACGGCGAACAATCGCAGTGGTTTCCGTTCGACAAGTACAAATTCGGCGGCGCGGGAAAAAATTCGTGGAGCCTCGAACACATTCATTCACGCGGTCAATTCGCAGGAAACCGGCACACAGGCACAGTGGCGCGATTGGCTTGAACTTCATCGGGCGTCGCTGGAAAATTTCCCCGACGAAAATCAAACGCTCCTGCGCGAAATCGACAAGTTGCTCAAGCTCAACGAAATCAAAGGCGACAGGTTCCGCGACCTGCAGAAAAAAATTCTCGACAAACTTTCGCCCGACGGTTTAAGCGACGAATCAATCGACACGATCGCGAATCTTGCCTTGCTCAAATGTGCCGACAATTCCGCGTTGGGCAATTCGGTTTTCGACGTGAAGCGCAACGAAATCATCAAGCTTGACATGTCGGGCGCGTTCATTCCGTTTTGCACGAAGATGGCGTTCCTGAAGTATTACACAAAGTCCGAACGCAACCAACTGCACTTTTGGAGCGCGAACGACCGACGCGCTTACCTTGCGGCGATTAACCGCGTGCTGAAAAATTTTTTGTCGAAGCCGATTAAGGAGAATTGACATGCCCGAAGTCTTGCGAACGTTCATGAACATTTTCGACGGCGAAACCGTCAGCCGAATCGTCATCCCGAAAATTCAGCGCGACTTTGCTCAAGGACGCGACACCGACGAAATTCGCCGCGTGCGTGCGGGATTTTTGGGCGCACTGTACAAAGCCGTCACGACCGACGCGAAAATCAAACTCGATTTCGTTTACGGCGACTTGAACGACAGGATTTTGACGCCGCTTGACGGTCAGCAACGTTTGACGACGCTGTTTCTGTTGCACCGATACGCCGCGTGGAAAGAACATGTCGCGCCCGAAGAATTTGCGTTCCTGAAGAATTTTTCTTACGACACGCGTCCTGATTCGCGGGAGTTTTGCAAGTTTTTGATTGACGCCGAAGTCACTTTCGACGACGAAACTTTGTCCGCCGAACTTGAAAATCACGAAAATTTTCCGCTCGGCTGGAAAAAAGATCCGACCGTCAGCTCGATGCTCGTCATGCTCGACGCCATTGACGAAAAGTTTCGCGACGTGGAAAATTTGTGGGACAAACTCAAAGCCGGCGCGATTTCGTTTTACTTCCTGCCGATTGAGGACATTGACTCGACCGACGAACTTTACGTTACGATGAATTCACGCGGCAAGCCGTTGACGAATTTTGAGCACTTTAAGGCGGAGTTCAAGCGCAGGCTCGACGACATTGACCGCGAACTTTCCGACCGAATCGTCTTGAAAATCGACACGGACTGGACGGACTTGCTGTGGCCTTACCGTGACGCGAACAATTTGGTTGACGACGGATTTTTGGCGTACTTCGGCTTTTTGTGCGACGTGATTTTGTACAAACATGACGATACGCCTTTTGCCAAAAGCCGCGACCCGTTCGACTTGCTCGAAGAATTTTTCGGCGGCGACGTGCTTGCCAACGTCGACTTCATGGAAAAAAGTTTCGATTGCTGGTACACGCTTGCCAAGCGCGAAAACATTTCGGCTTTTTTCGCGAACAGAGTTTCCGTCGGCAGCCGCACGGAAAAAACCGTCAATCGTCACGCGGCGGGCAAAATCATCACGTACTTTAACGACGCGGATTTTTTCGGCGACTGCGTGAAGTCTTTCGACAAAAATTTTTCGCTCGGCAAGGTCGTCATGCTGTACGCGTTTCAAACTTACCTGCTCAACGAGGACAAAATTTCGGACGCGGATTTTCGTCGCCGAATTCGCATCGTCAACAATCTGGTCGCGAATTCCGGCGGCGCGGAGTTCAGCAACAGCCCGTTGCGAAACAACGGCAATCGAATTCCCGCCATGCTTGAGCAGGTTGACAACATCCTCGTCGACGGGAAAATTTCGCAAACCAAAGAACTTGCCGCCGCGAACAAGTACAACTTCAACGAGATTCAGCTTGCCGAAGAGCGCGAAAAACTTTCGTGGACTGTCGAACATCCCGACAAGGCAGAATTGCTGTTCGCGCTGGAAGATCATTATTTGCTGTACGGACGAATCGGCGTCGTCGATTGGCAACGTCCCGAAAATGTTTCGCGGTTCATTTCGCTGTTCGGTTGCGACTACGACAAAATTTCTTGCGCGCTGTTGGCGACGGGCGATTATCAACAGGTTGATAATAACGGTCGGCGTTGGCAACTCGGCTCGACGCGTCCGCAGTCGTGGCAAAATCTTTTCCATAAAAGCACGTTGGTCAAGCACTTCGACAGGACGCAGGAAATTTTGGACAAGCTTTTGAGTTTCGCGCAGATTTTCACCGACGAATTGTTACAACGAATCATCGACGAACGCCTTGCCGAATACGAAAGAAAATCTTCGTTCGATTGGACGTATTACTTCATCAAGTACGCAGAATTTCGCCCGAATCGTTACGGCAAATATCGTTGGGAAAATTTTGACGCTGCGCCGTATTGTTTGGCGGTCATGTGGATGGAGCAAAAATTGTCGACGAACGCATATCAGCCGTTCCTGAAAGCGTTGGGTGTCGGCGAACTTGACCGCGAAGCTTTCGGTATGAAGCTTTTACTCGGTGATTTTTACGTCACGTGCGAAAATGCGGCTTACGTCGTCAAGAATTCGTCGGACGCTGAGGAAGACCGCTTGCCGATAAATCAGCGCGACGGCGTCGACACGGAAGACCGAATCGCAAAGTTCAAGCGTTGGGCGAAAGGCTATCTCTGCTGAAAGTTGCGCACGTCAAAAGCCCGCCGAACATTTTCGACGGGCTGAAATTTTTTCGTCGACGAGCGGATTAACCTTGCGATTTTTCCGGCACGGTTTCATCAACGCGCTCGGTCGAAGAAATTTTTCCGCCTTTAATGTTGAACACGACGGGTTGAGTATACGCATTCTCGCCGCCGACGGGATTGACGAATTCAAACATGTACGCGTATCTGCCGTCGGGCAACGTGCCGTTTTGAACCGTCACGCTGTCGCCGATTGTGAAAGGTGTGCCCGCGACCAAAGATATAATCCCGCTGTCTTTGACGATTTCAAACATTTCGGATTGAGTTGCGCCTTTAAATTTCTCGATATCCGTTTCGGAAAGTTTGATGCGCAGATAAACGGGGCTGACGACATCGCCTTTGCCGAGTCCGTAAATTTCGTCAACGGGAATGTCGCTGTCACTGTCGGGTTGCGCGCCGAGTATTCGGTAAGTTTGGCTCGGATATTCGCACGAGACGCTCAACGAACAAAGCCGACCGTTCAACACAATCGGTATGGCGTAAATTTCGTAGCCGCCGATTATCTTGCCGTGACTTTTTTTCGTTGCATCGGTGACGACTTGAACGAAAACGGGGTGTCCGTCAATTTTAAGCCACTTGCCGCGGAAGGTGCTTTCAAAGTCGCCCGTCTGCCAATTTTCGCTTATGCCCGTGTCGCCGCCCAAAAACAGCAGTTCGACCTGCTCGGTGAAATGTTCGTCTTCGTAGTAGTGGAATCGCGCCACTTGACAACGGACGCCCGAAATGCGGCTGAGCTGTTGCGCGTCCAGGTGAATCGAAGCGGTTTTGGTGTCGTAATTGACTTTCGGCTCGATTGTCGACAAATCGCTCAAGTCGTAGCGATTGCCTTTTGAGACGGTTGGCGCGTCGGTATTGATTCTGTCGCCGGGCGGATTGTTCGCGCCGGGTTGCGACGGTTGCGCGGTTCCTTTGGAAGCGTTGAACATGTCGCGGTAAAGTTTTCGCATCGACGCGGGAGCCAAATTACCCAAATTCTCGTAGCGCGTGATACCACTGTCATTATTCAACGAAAGCGGATAATAAGTCGACAGTCCGCCGCCGTAAGGATACACGGTTTTGTAAAGCCCTGCACCGTTGTCACCGCGCAGATTGTACTTGTTTGCGTGCTTCAAAGCTTCGACGAGTTTCTTGCTCGCGTCGCTGACGTTCGGGAAAATTTTTCCGTATTCGACGGCAAGAGTTTTTAAATCAACCATTTCGTTGGCGTCGCTGTAGATTTCTTTCCACGTTGCACCCATGTCACGGATGAAACTGTTTTGAAAATCGCCCGCCGTTTCACTGAGCGCGTTACCGAAATTTTCGTAAGCGGCAGTGACGGCGGGAATTTTTGTGATGTCGGTCACGGAAACGGTAAGCTTGTCAGTGGAGATACCGTATATACCTTGGTATTCGCCTTCCGTTCGCAAAGAATCTTGGAGATAAGTGTTGCAGATAACTTTGCCGAATTGTTCGCCGCTCATTGCGGGATTGTTCGACAGCTGAGTTACGAAGGCGTCATAGTCGTAAGAGACTCTGCCGTAAGTACTTGCTTGAGAAGCAACCATGTAATGAGCGATGCCTTCGAGCGCAACCGCCGTTTCGTAGGTCGACATCAGGCAAGCGTCAAAAGCGACGATTTCAAA
>JAFVBP010000259.1 GCA_017479925.1 Selenomonadaceae bacterium
GATTGCGTCAGCCGACGTGTCCGCGCCGCCCCAAAGTTGACTGCCGCCGTCGCCCGCAAGAATGACATCCGTACCCGCCGCCGAGCCTTCGATGATTTCGTAAGCCGAAATGCCGCGCCCGTCGACAATGCCCGCCGCCGAAGCTTTGTACGCTTTGACGAATTCATTGCCCGCGCCGTCGCGAAGGTCGATAATTTTGTCCGTGACGTTTTGGATTGTGAGCGTGCCTGCCGACGAATTGACGACGAAATTGTTGCCGCTGAAAGTTGCGCCCATGAAAGTTCCGCTTAACGTGACGGGTTCGCCCGTGTAATTCGAGATGACTTGACCCGTGCCCGTCGTCAAACCGCCGCTTGTTGTCGGAGTTGAAGCCGTGTCACCGAACGAGCCTGCGGGAACGGTTTGGATGTTGAGCGATGACGACAAACTTGCCGCGTTTTCAAGCAGAATCGAGCCTGCGCCGACATAAATCATGACGTTGCTGTTGCTTATCTGTGACGAGTAAGAACCCGCAACTTGTAACGTGTCATTTGTGCCAAAGCCTGTGACGGTGTCCGCGCCATAGCCCGAAAATTCAACGACGTTGCCGCTGTTGCTGTCGCTATGCAAGCTTACTAGGTCATTCCCATAACCGCCGTTGATGGATATATTGCTTCCCGTGTAAACCTTAATTGTGTCGTCGCCCGCGCCGCCGTTGATTGAACTGTTATGACTGTTGGAATCAACGTAAATGGAATCGTTGCCTTCACCGCAAATAACCGTGCAATTGATGCCTCTGCTGAAAATAGAATCGGTACCGTCGCCGCCGATAACCATGCAGTTAATGCCTTTGCTGGAAATGACATCATTGCCTGCTTCGCCGTCAATGTAAGCATAATTGCCGTAACTGTCGATATTGTCGTTGTCGTTGCCGCCGTAGATGGTTGCATTGTCGCCGGAACTATTGATTGAGTCTGAACCATCATCACCGCTTATCCATCCACTGGCACCAGTGTTATCGAGAGTGTCGTTACCAGCTTCACCGACGAGGCTACTGTTATTGCCCTTCCAAATATGCGCTATGTCATTACCTGTCCCGCCGTTGAATGAAACGTTGTCGCCATACCAATTATACAACGAATCATTGCCGTCGCTACCAAAAATCGTGACATCATTGGTTTGACAATAAATCGAATCGTTGCCACCGAGTGCTTGAATCACCACGTCCGACGAGTCGGCTCTGTAGTTATCGGCACCTGCGGTGAGTGTAATAACTTCCGCCATGAAACCATCTCCTTTTGCGTAAAAACCAAGAAAAAAACTTCGACGCGCACATTAAAACACACACGGGGGGGGGGGTTAGCAAGTTTTTTTCGCAACAAAAAATCGCCCTTCATGCCGAAGAGCGAAATTTTTTTACGCAAAAGTTTTCCACGTGTTGACGAGTTCACGAGCCGCAAGTCGGGGATTGTCCGCACCTGTGACCGCCGACACGACGAAAAATCCGTTGACTTTGGTAGCCGCCAATTCGCAAAGGTCGTTGATTTTGACGCCGCCGCCGACAACCACGGGTCGCGGACTGACTTGGGCAATCGTCGCAAGTTCGTCGAAGCTCAAAGTTTTTTCGGCATCGGCTTTCGTCGACGTTGCATGTAAAGCCCCGACGCCGAAATAATCAATTTTCGACACGTCCGCCGAAGTGATAAGCTCAAGCGAGTTCGCGCTCAAACCGACGATTGAATCTTCGCCGAGAAATTTTCTGCACACGTCGACGGGAATGTCGCTTTGCCCGACGTGCACGCCGTCAACTTTGATGCCGAGTTCACGCGCCGCAAGCACAACGTCAAGCCTGTCGTCAACCAACAGCGCAACCGAATCGCTTTTGCCGAGACGTTGAATTTGAGCCGCGCATTTGTCGAGCGTCGAAATCATTTCGCGGGCTGAAGAAACTTTCGAGCGAATTTGCACGCAGGTAAAGCCTTCGTCGACGGCAGCGGCAACAATTTCGTCGACGGGTTGAACGCAATTTTCACGCCCGATAACCAGGTAAGCCGAAATGTCAAGGTGTTCGCGAATGCTCATTTGCGCACCCCGAAACGTCCCAAGACCGAATTTATTCGCGACTGAATTTCTTCCTTGCCGACGGGTTGAGCTTGCGCAGGTTCCGTGACCGATTGTTGTTCGACGGCGGGTTGACTTTGTGCGTTCAAAGCGTCGTTGAGCCTGTCGAGTTTGCCGTCCATCATCGAATCGAAGCCGGGTCGAATGTCGGCTTTAATGACGACTTCCGTGCGAATGCCTTTTTCGGCAAGCACGAAAGTTGCGCGTTTGACGACATCCATGACGGCATCCCAATCGCCTTCAATTTCGGTGAACATCGACGTAGTTTTGTTCGGCAAGCCCGATTCGCGAATGATTTTGACGACTTCGGCGACGTGCGCGCTGAGTTCGTCACCGACACCGACGGGCGCAATCGCCACGGCAATCAACGTGTTCATTGTGTGACCTCCAATGAATCGGCGTGCGGGAAAGCGACGACACCGAAATTAAACATGCTCTCGAACAGCGATTCGACGGCGCGGAATTTTTCGGACACTTCGTTTGCCGTCAAATTGTACAGGTTATCCAGAAAACGAACTTTGAAACTTGCGGGGCCGTTCGCGTCCGCCGTCGCTTTCGAGCCTGCCAAATTAAAAACCGTCGTCGCCGTCAAAGCCGCAACCAACGGACTTGCAACCGCCGCGTAAACCGCCATGACGCCGCCGAGCGCACAGCCGCTGCCGGTTATCTTCGTGAAAAGTTCCGTGCCGCCCGTGCACATGATGATTTCCTTGCTGTCGGTGACGAGATCTTCTTCGCCGGAAACCGCGACGGCACCGCCCGTGAATTTCGCCAACGCGACAGCCGCGATTTTCGCATCGGAAACTTTTTCGGTTGATTCGACGCCGCGAACTTGCCCGCCCGCAACGTTAATCAAGCCCCAAAGTTTGGCAAGCGCAATAATTTCCGAGGCATTGCCGCGCACGATTGACGGCTTGAAGTCTTTGAGCTGAAGTAAAATTTTCGTGCGAAGTTCCGACAGACCGATACCGACGGGGTCGAGCACCCACGGCTTTTGCAGTTCGTGACAGGTTTTGGCTGCCCGCGGTAAAGTTTCGGCGTAAAACGGCATTGCGGTGCCCATGTTGATGTAAAACGCGGGCGCGATTTTCACGATTGATTCGCACTCGTCCGCAAGATACATCATTGCCGCCGAGCCGCCGACCGCAAGTTGTGCGTTGGCAACGAAATCTTGCGTGACCGTGTTCGTTATCGACGGTGCCAGCGGATTTTGACTTCGAGCCGCGTCGAATGCCCGTGCAATTTCCGCACGAAATTTGTTGTCTTCCAAAACAATCGCCTCCTTAAAGCAAAAGGACGTTGCCGCACGCAACGCCCTTGAAATTTCGTTATGGTGACGCCTAAGGGATTCGAACCCTTGAACCCGCCGTGAGAGGGCGGTGTCTTAACCACTTGACGAAGGCGCCGAATCAACTGCGACGCATGATATCACACGGAAAATTTCCAGTCAAGCAAAAAAGTTTGCCGCGACGTGTAACGAAATCGTTCGGCGGATTTTGACGGTTTCGGCTTGTCGCTGCGATTGAATTCGTTCGTGAAGTTTTGTGTTGTTGAACTACTTTTTCTTTGCGTGCCCAAAGAAAAAGTAGCAAAAAGAAAAGGCACCTCGCAGGGGCGTTACTCGTTCGTCACCGAAATGTTGTTGGTACCTCGTATCGCTTGTGTCCGCAGGTGAAACATCCTGTTTCAACTGCGGGCGCGGCCGTCATCCATGACGGCCGAATAACCGTTGCGTTTGTACGACAAGCTCAAATTGCCGAAATATCACGGGCGCACTGATTGGATGCAACGTCTACGTTGCCCGTCATCCGTGACGACCTTAAATTACGTTGCGTTGAATTTCGGCGACGATTGAAGTTGCCGCTTGTGGTCGAGCAAGTTTTTTCGCGCAATGTTTCATTTCGGCAAGTCGCGCAGGTTCCGACAACAATTCTTCGACGACGGCGGAAATTTTTCGTTCGCCGACGGAAATCGCCGCGCCGCGTTCGACGGCAAATTTCGCGTTGAGGAATTCGGGACCCGGTATCGGTGCGTGCAAAATCAACGGCAAGCCCGCCGCGAAAGCCTCCGTCATGGTCAGCGCGCCCGGTTTGGTGACGAGCAAATCCGCCGCCGACATGAGTTTGTGCACGTCCGCGACGAAACCGAGTACTTCGACTTCGTGAGAAATTTTTTCGCGCAAACGTTTCAGCCGCGACAATAAATTTTCGTTTTGACCCGCGACGACCGTGATTTTCAGCGGGCGACGGATTTTGTCCAGCTCCGACAAAGTTTCTTCGATTGAGCCGAGACCGAGTCCGCCGCCCATGATTAAAATCGTCGTGCGCGTTGGGTCGGAAATTTTTTCGAGCGTCGTGAATTCTTGTGCGATTGGAATGCCCGTCGCGAAAATTTTTTGTCCCGCCCGACAGTGAGCCGCCAATTCGCGCTGCATGTCTTCGGTGGCGACGAAATACGCATCGACTTCGCCAAAAATCCAAATTTCGTGCAGTGAGTAATCCGTCAACACCGCCGCGAGCAGGAAATTTCGTTGACTTTTGGCGTGCAAAAATTTCCACAGCGACGCCGCCGCTTCGGGGAACGGGTGCGTGCAGATGACCGCGTCAGGTCGAAATTTGTTGAGCAGGCGTGCGAACGGCAGGTACATCAACGCGGAGCTGAAAAATCTTGCCGTGACGCCGACACGCCGCCCGTCCGCGAATTTGTAAATTCGATCGTACAGGTCGGGTATAAATTTCAGCGCGGCGAGATAAAATTTTTTCGTCAACCAGTTCAGCGACGAAATTTCCCGTGCGGTGAAGTCGACAACCTGCGCGTCGTCGCCGAAAATTTTCTGCAACGATTCTGCGGCTTTGGTGTGCCCGGAACCGATTGACGCGGACAGAATCAAAACTTTCATGCAGTCAACCCGCCGGCAACGTGACGTTGCATCCAATTTGACCAACGTTTGCGCGTCACAAGCGTTGTAAACTTTTTCACGCCGTCAAACCTCCGTCCACACATAAGACTGCGCCCGTGACGAAACTTGCCGCGTCCGACGCCAAAAAATAAATCGCCGCCGCGACTTCGTCAGCCGTGCCGATTCTGCCGAGCGGATAAATTTTCGCAAGTTCGTCGACGGTTTCGCCCGAAAGTTCAAGTTGTCGCTTAGTCAAAGGCGTCCAAATGTCGGCGGGAGCGACGCAATTGACGCGCACGGGGAAACTTGCCAACTCCAACGCAAGCGATTTCGTCAACGCGACGACGGCACCTTTCGACGCCGAATAAGTTGCGCAAAAATAATTTCCGCGAATGCCCGCGTCACTTGCGACGTTGACAATCGCGCCGCGACTTTTGATAAGTTCGCCGACAGCCGCACGCGTCACGAAAAAAGTTCCCTTGACGTTCGTCGAAAAAATGTCGTCGAAAGTTTTTTCGTCGACGGAAGTTATCGCGCCTTCGCGGTAAATGCCCGCGCTGTTGACCAAAACGTCGACGCCGCCGAAAATTTCAACCGTGCGCGAAATGATTTTGTCGCAGTCGTCGACATTTCGCACGTCCGCCGAAACGAAGGCGAAGTTGCCCGCAAGTTGCGATTTAATTTCGTCGAAACGCGTTTGACTTCTGCCGACGAGCACGCAGTTGAATTCGTGCGTCAAAAAAATTTTCGTCGTCGCAAGCCCGATACCGGACGTGCCGCCCGTTACGATTGCAGTTTTCAAAATTCGTCTCCAAACAAAAACAGAGCCGAGCGCAAACTCGACTCTGCGAAGAATTTTTCAGTGGTTGACGGCTTCTTTCAAGCTCTTGCCGGCTTTGAACGACGGCAGATTCGACGCTTTGATTTCGATCTCTTCGCCTGTGCGGGGGTTGCGACCTTTGCGCGCCGCACGCGTGCGATTCTCGAACGTGCCGAAGCCGAGCACTTGAACTTTGTCGCCTTCAATGAGCGCCATTTTAATCGTCTCGAAAGTTGCTGCGACGGCCTTTTCCGCGCTCTTGCGGTCAAGTTTCGCCTTTTCGGCAACGTTGACTATCAGTTCAGCTCTCGTCATGAAATGAGTTCCTCCTTTGGAAAAATTACCTGCAGAATTTAGCAGAATACTCTTGAAAAATCAAGCCCCAATTCAAATTGAAATATCGATGTTGTTTCCGAGCGCGGGGTCAAGGCTTTCGACGATTTCGAGTGCTTCTTCGGCGATTGAATTGTCCGCCTCCATTGCGATTTTCAAAACCGAGATGCCGAGATCTTGTTGCGCTTTTGCCATGCTCAGATCGACCGACATTGCCGCGATACTCATATCCATTGTCGCCAACTCCTTTCCGTGGTTGAACGTATCTTAGCACAGGGAAAATCGCCGCGCAATACGTTTCGGCGGTAACGTGAAAAATATTTCGTTCGCTTCAAAATTAACGGTAGACCCGGCCGTCATGGATGACGACCGCCGCCTGTGCCATTTCGCGTGATGCGAAATACACAGGCTGTTTTCTTTTGCTACTTTTCTTTTGCGCCAAAAGAAAAGTAGATTCAACGCAACGTTTCGGCGGTAACGTGAAAAATATTTCGTTCGCTTCAAAAGCAAACGGTAGACCCGGCCGACATGGATGTCGGCCGCCGTTCGCGCACGATACAGGATGTATCGTAGCGAACTGCTTTCTTTGGTTACTTTCTTTCGCGCCGAAAGAAAGTAACATTCAACCGCGCCGATTCGACAACTTGAGCGTCGCGTTAAAATTAGTTCGTATTAACAATCAGCGCAATGAAAACCAAATCTTCGTCGCCGAGCGTTTCAATGCCGTGAGTGTCGCCGTCCGCGCAAAAAGTCGTATCGCCCGGTTTGACGGGATAACTTTTGTCGTTGTCGGTGTAAAGTGCCGTGCCGTGCAAGATGTGATAAGTTTCGTTCGTGCCTTCGTGTTTGTGAACGCCGAGCGACGCGCCCGCGGGAATTCTGACCTTCGCGAACATGCCGCATTTGCCGCAAAGTTCGGCGGGCGTCAAAAGATGCGTGATGAAAATTTCGCCTTTGCCGCCGGCTTTGTTTTTGGCGACAACGGTGTTGTGCTCCATAATCGGCATGATAAAACCTCCTCAAATTTCGTCGAAGTCGTCAAATTCGTTCGCGGCGTTTTCGGTAGCTTTTTCCAGGCGTTTGACTTTAAGCTTGCGGAGCCTGTCGACCGTGCGGGCAATTTGTTCGCGGGTGTACGGCTTCTGAATGAAATCGATCGCGCCCATTTTCAGGCACTTCATGAGTTTTTGCGGCGTGTTCATGGAACTTAGCATAACGACGGGCAGGTCGGGAGCGACTTCGCGGATAAATTCAAGGGCTTCAATTCCGCCGACAATCGGCATGACGATATCCAAAATGACGCCGTCGGGTTCGTGTTCAAGGACGTAAGTTATCGCCTCTTTGCCGTTGACGGCCTCGACAACTTCGCAACCGTGTCGGTTAAGTTCTTCGTGCAGTTTCTTGCGCAAAAGCCGTGAGTCGTCGGCAATGAGAATGAGCAGTTTGTCCGATTCGACGTTCGGAGCTTGCGCGGATGCAACTTCGTTTGACGTGTCCATAAAAATCGCCGCCTCCCTAAAAATAATCGCCCGAAGGCGAAGATATATGTTTTTGACTCCGTGCGGAGAAATTTGCTCACTGGCGGAGAGGGTGGGATTCGAACCCACGGTGCCTTTCGACATCACCGGTTTTCAAGACCGGCTCCTTAAACCGCTCGGACACCTCTCCTTAAACGCGCAAATGATAACAAAAAGCCTCGGCAATGTCAATGTGGCGTCAAGCTTTGACGGGCACGCGACGAAAATTTTCTTCACCCGCGTCTTGAAGATTTACCTGCCGAAATGTAAAATATCTGCAACAAGGATCGTTTTTGCTTTTGGAAAGGAGGAACCATCATGGCGACCGTCAACGCACTGGCGCGACAAGTCGAGTTGACTGCGGACGTTTCAAGCAAAATTTTTCGGCTGGACTTCGATAAATCCGCCAATTCCGTGCTGATTAAAGGCTCGCTCGACACCGCCGCAGATATGGTTAATTCCGGCTTCGGACTGCGCTCAAATATCAGCGAAATGCTCGGCAATTACGAAGAGGAACGCAACAATTTCAATTCCGAATTCGACGAAACGATGAGTTCTCTGCGACAATCCGCCGACAAACTCAACGCGCAGGACAGTGCTCAAGCCGAAGATACCGACGGGGCACTTTCGACGCTCGGCGATTTCGCGACGTTTAAAATTCCGCCCGAAGCTATGGCTCGAATTCGCGAACGTGAACGCCTTCAACGCGAAAATGCTCAAGAAATTGCCGACACGCAACGTCAACAATTTCAAAACGAACGCGAAATTTTGACGCGCCCCGCCGAAAACGTTCGCAACTTCGCCGCAGAATATCTCGTCGCCGAAAAGCCCGACGATACGCCGACGATTGCCGAAACGATTGAAAATCTGAACTCGACACGCGACGAAAATACCGCCGCCGCCCTGTCGAACGTGCGAAATTTCGTCAACACCTTCAACAGCGCGGTTGATTACCTCAACGAAAATCGCGGTATGTCCGACCGAATGAACGCGCTTGCCTCGAATTTCGGCGACAACGAAAATTTGACGCAGTCGCTCGACGAAGTTGGCATTTCCGTCAACGAAGACGGCAGACTTCGCGTCAACGAAGACCGACTTGCCGACGCGCTTACCGAAAATTCGTCGAACGTCAACGCCGTGCTTGGTCAAAACGGTTTGGCGGGACGGCTCAACCGCAACGTCGATTTGGCGAATTCACAACGCGAAAATCTTTTCCCGTCGATTGCCGATTACGCGGGCGACAGACGCGAAGAGCCGACCGAATCGCTTTACGCCGTGCAAAACAAACGGACAGCCGCGCACTCACGCTTGAACGCGGGACGATTTCTGAACATGTTCACCTGAACGCCTTCGGACAAAAAAAATCAAGCAGTCTCAACCGAGGCTGCTTTTTCGTTTGGCAACTGCAACGGTAATTTCGGCCGTCATGGATGTCGGAACTGCAATGCGTAATTCGTAATGCGTAATGCGTAATTTCGACCGACATGGATGTCGGCCGCCCGCAGTTGAAACAGGATGTTTCACCTGCGGGCTGTTTTCTTTTGGCAACGTGGACGTTGCATCCAATTGGTTCAACGTTGTCGCTTCAATTGGCGAGGCGGTCAAACCAATTGTTCCCCCGCTTTTAAAGCGGGTCTTTTGCGCCAAAAGAAAAGTAACAC
>JAFVBP010000260.1 GCA_017479925.1 Selenomonadaceae bacterium
CCCAAAATCGAGTGAAGGTAGTCGACGAAAAAACTTTCCGCCGCGTCCAGTTGCGTCGAGTTGAACCGTAATTTCGTGTCGGCGCGCCAATCGAATCCGAGCATCGTCTCAAAAGTTTTTCGCAAGCCGACGGGATACGGGCGGCTCTCCGTAGCGAAATCGACGCAACGGTTGCACACCGCGCCGCCGTCAATCAAACTTATCGCCGCGTCGCCGTCAATCTCCCGACCGCAGTGCACGCAACGGCTGAAATTGAGTTGCACGCCGCTTGTCTCCATGAATTGGCACGCTCCGACCAGCGCGATAATTTTCGGCGTTCGTGCGGCAAGCGCGGGCAACGAATTCATCAGCAAGTTAAAAGTTTCGGCTTCGGGCTGATTCGGCAACGTCATGCGATTGACAATTTCAAACAGCAGCGACGCGTAAGCCAATCGTTCCAAATCTCGCGTGATGTCGTAAAAGTGCAGAACGTCCGCATCTCGCAACGTGTCAACCTGCGCGCCGTGCGAAATTTCCGCCGAAATGTGGTTGAACATTTGCGTCGCGCCCGAAAGCGGACTTCGTGCCCGTCGACAGCCGTAAGCGTTGACTTCGAGCTTGCCGAATTCTTTGGTGAACAGCGTGACGACCCGATTTGCGTCGCCGAAATCGTCCGTCTTGAGCACGACGGCTTCAGTTATGAATGTTTCCATGATTCGCCAACTTGTCCGCGGGGACGTGCGCCGTTATCGTGCCCGCCGTCAAAATGAATTGCAACGCGTCCTGCGGCAACATGTTCAGCGGGATAACGTCCGACTTTTTCACGAAAAAATTCATGCCCGCCGTCATGTTCATGCTCCACGGCATGTAAACGCAAACGTAATCGTCGCCGAGCCGCTGTTTGACCGCTTCGGGCACCGTCAGCAACAGGAAACCGATCACGTAGCTTTGATTGTACGGCACGAGCACGACGCTTTTAAACATTGTGTCCGACTGCAACACGGCTTTGGACACCTGCTTGACCGACTTGTAAATGACCTTGACGACGGGAATTTTGTTGAGCAGCGACTCGAAGAATTTCATGATTTTTTTCGAGAAATAATTGCCGCTCAGCACGCCGATAATCCAAATCGCCACAAGCACAATCAGCAAGCCCAAACCTGGGAAACGCATCGGCATGTACCGGCTGATTAATCGCTCCGTCAACTCGAACAGCCACACCACGACGAAAACCGTTATCGCGGGCGGAATTACAATCAACAGCCCTTTGAAGAAACTGCTTGAAATTTGTTCGGTAAACGACTTCGGTTTGCTTTTATCGTCCATGATGCTGCTCCGTCAAAATCAGTTCAATCGCGTTCAAAACGTCGTCAATGTCGCTTTCGGTGATGACGAGCGGCGGTTGGAACGCCAAAACATTTCGCCCGACGCCGTTTTTGCCGACGATAAAGCCGCGATTTTTGAGCGCCTCCAAAAGTTCGTCGAGTTCGCGGAAGGCGGGCGACTTGTCCGCGTGAACGAATTCGGCACCGACCATTAAGCCGATACCGCGCACGTCGCCGATAATCGGGAATTTCGCCTGCAACGCACGCAAGCCCGACATTAACTGTTCGCCGCGAGCTTTGGCGTTTTCGGCAAGATTTTTTTCGGCAATGAAGTCGAGCACGGCAAGTCCCGCCGTCGACGAAACGGGATTTCCGCCCAAAGTCGACGCGCCGGGTCTGGTGTACGTGTCGGCGATTTTTTTCGTCGAAATGAACGCGCTTATCGGTTGACCGTTGCCCAAAGCTTTGGCGACGCTCATAATGTCGGGCGTCACGTCGAAATTTTCAATCGCGAACATTTTGCCCGTACGAGCAAAGCCCGTTTGAACTTCGTCGGCAATGAGCAACGCGCCGTATTTGTCGAGAATTTCTTTCACGCGCTTGAAGTAACCTTTCGGCGGCACGACGATACCCGCGTTGCCTTGAATCGGTTCGGCAATCAACGCGGCGGGTTTGCCCGATGTCGCCGTCTGAATAATCGTTTCAACTTTGTTCGCGCAGGCTAAATCGCACGTCGCGGGATTTTTACCCAGCGGGCAACGGTAACAGTACGGATTCGGCGCGAAATTAATTCCGCCGACGGGATTCGGATCCGTGCGCCACATGCCGATACCCGTCAAGCTCATGGTCAATTTCGTGCGCCCGTGCAAGCCGCTTTGCAAGGCGATAAATTCGGAACTGTGCGTGTAAATCGACGCGAGCAACAATGCGCCTTCGTTGGCTTCGGTGCCCGTCGAGCAGAAAAAACTTTTTTGCAGGTCGCCCGGCGTGACTTGAGCCAAACGTTCGGCAAGGTTGACAAAATTCTCCGTCAGGTAAATGTTGCACACGTGCTGGAGCGTTTTAATCTGCTCAATCATGCGCGCCGTGATGAACGGGTTGCAGTGCCCGCAGTTGATGACCGACACGCCCGCATAACAATCGAGATATTTTTTGCCGCCCGCGTCGAACAGATATTGCATGTCACCGCGCACGAATTGCGGCGGGTCGCTGTAAAAATGTCCGAGGCACGGCATGATGTATTCGCGTTTTTTCGCCAAAATGTTTTCGGCACCGATGTATTGTTGCATGTAAACCACTCCATGAATTTTTTAAAAGCGTAGCACAGCGCGAATCAAATGGCAAGCACGGCGACAAAGTTGCGTGCGACACCATTTCGGTCGACGTTTTCAAAGCCGCGAATCAAATGGCAAGTTGCACGAGCGGCAGAAAATTTTCCGTCGCCTAACGTTGCGATTGAGTGACATTGTGCTATTTCAGTGTCGAAGATTTTGCCGAGGCAATCGGCGTGACGCGTCAGACAGTCAACAATCTTGAGTCGAAGAAAGCCAAATTGTCCGCGACGCAATACATTGCCGTTGCCGCGCTGACCGACAGTTATTTTGCGAATCACGCGGAACTTTTGCCAAAACTCAAGGCGATTATCGACGGCGGCGACGAATACGAAACGTCTTTTCGGGATGATTCGTTGCTCAAACGTTGGTTCGAAGATTTTATTGACTTCGACGACGCGGCGGAAATTTTCCCCGACAACAAACTTTGTAACGTCGCCCGCGAGTACAAAATTTTTCTCGACGCGGAAATTTTCGCGACGGAGGACGCCTCAACTTTCGTCGACGAATTGACGGCGGCACTTCAATCGACGGGCGACAAAGCCGTCATGCCGTTGCGTTCGATTGAACAGCTCAAAGCCGAAGCATCGTCGCAGGAATTTTGTCGGGCAATGACGTTTATCAATTGTATGCAAGCCGACGAAATTTTACAAATTCACGGCGAATACAGCGACCCGAATTTTCACGACACGGTTATAAAAATTTTCAAGCGTTTTCGCGACACGTACAAAATTTGCCTCGTCACGCCGAACGAACAACTTGCCCGCGACGCTTTGGCGTTGAACGATTCTGCGACCGAAACCGATTTTAAAATCACGGCGGGGCTTGTCGTTGACGGCGAATTCAATTTTGTCGGCGAAGAATTTTTGCCCGAAGCCGATTTCGACGACGCGGAGCCGATTAAAAATTTTGTCGGTTGGGAAGATCTCTAAAGGAGTTGTCCGCTCGTGTTGATATTTAATCCACCGCAATTTTCGGAGCTTGAAAAATTTGTTCGCGACGCCGACAGAATTTTTGTCGACACGTGCAGTTTTCTGCATGAGAGCGCGGAACAATTTTTCCAAAACATCACGCCGATTCTTGCCCGTGAACACAAGCAGATGGTTTTGCCGTTGGCGGTTTACGAAGAGTTGCGCAAGTTGGCGAAACGAGTTGACGACCCCGCCGTCAATTTGCGGGCGCACAATGTCTGCAAAAAATTGTTCCGCAGCTGATGAAAACGAATCTGTTGGAAATTTACAGCGACCCCGACGACGGACATTTTGCCGACAACGTGTTTTTGTACGTCTTCCAAAAAATAAAGTTGCGCTACAACGTGCTGTTTGTCACGCAGGACAGCGGACTTGCTCACGACGCACGCGACATTTTCAAAGACAGCCGCGCCGTCAAAGGCGTGAAAAAAATTCTCGTGTGCAAGCTCGACAAGAGCGGTCTTGCGCAAAAATTTTTCGTCGACGGCTCGAATAAAATTCCGCAACCCGACGACTTGCCGAAAAAATTTCCGCAACTTGTCAACCTGCTCGAAGAAGTTCCGCCCGACGAACGATTTAAACTTGCCGATAAAGTTGTCGACATCACGGGAAATTTGCCCGTTACGAAAATTCCCGTCGAAGGCGATTGCGTGACGGCAATTCGCGACGGTCAAAAGCGGCAAATTCGTCTGCTTGCCGAAGTCGGCAAAGGCGGCGAAGGTTCCGTTTACAAAACTGATTTCGACGGCATTGTCGCCAAAATTTACAAGCCCGAAAAAGTTACGCGCCTGCGTCACGAAAAACTTAAGCTCATGCTCACGAAAAAAATCGACTGCGACGGCGTCTGCTTCCCGCGTGCGTTGCTGTACAATCAACGCAACGAATTTGTCGGCTACACGATGAAAACAGCTTCGGGGCGCGATTTGTTCAACGGCGTTTTCGTTCCGGCGTTGCTGAAAAAATATTTCCCGCAGTGGAACAGAGTCGACACCGTTCAGCTTTGCGTGACGATTTTAAAAAAGATCAAGTATCTGCATGACCGCAACGTTATACTCGGCGACATCAACCCGCATAACATTTTGCTCGTTTCGCCGACGGAAGTTTATTTTGTCGACACGGACAGCTACCAAGTCGAAGGCTTCATCTGTCCCGTTGGAACGCCGGTTTTCACTGCGCCCGAACTGCAGAAAAAAAATACGGTCTGCGAACTTTCGGCAACGAAAATTTCGCGGTGGCGACGTTGCTGTTCATGATTATGCACCCGGGCAAGGCACCCTACGCAATGCAAGACGGCGAAGGCATCATCGAAAACATTATCGGCGGCGAATTTTCTTACCCGTTCGGCAAGCTCAAAACCGGCAGAGTGCCCAAAGGTCCGTGGCGTTTTTGCTGGAGCCATTTGACGTACAAAATCAAAGAGGCGTTTTACGAAACTTTTTGGCGCGACGGCATG
Source organism: Selenomonadaceae bacterium (assembly GCA_017479925.1). Taxonomy (GTDB): domain Bacteria; phylum Bacillota; class Negativicutes; order Selenomonadales; family Selenomonadaceae; genus Quinella. The sequence goes on from JAFVBP010000260.1 coordinate 5,060, forward strand.
TATCACGACGAAAAAAATCGTGGCGACGCGGGCTTTTGGCTCGCTCTGTTTGAGGAATATCTTCGTTTGCTTGAAAACGGAACCATGTCCGCGCAAGACGAAGAATCCGTGCTGATTTTTCCGACGCGTTTCAAAAAAGATCGAAACAAAACTTACGCCAAGTGCAAACTCTGCGGCGCGGAATTCGACGAAACTTTACTTGAGCAGGGCATTTGTCGCTCTTGTCTGCGTGACGGCGAAAAATATCAATGTTCACGGTGCGGCGGCGAAATGATTTACACGAACCGACAGCGATACATCGAAAAAATTCCGCGTCCCGAAATTTTGCCCGAAATGCCTTGCCAAAAAGAACAAACCTTGGCAACATCGCACGTGCAAAAATTGCGGCAAGATCTTCGATATAACCTACGGTCAAAAAGAATTATTCGAGCAAAAAGGCTTGAACTTGCCGACGCGTTGCGAAAACTGTCGCGGCAAGCCGACTTTGTCCAGAAGTGACATATTTTCATTGATGAGAAACAAATTTCGCTAAAAAATCAAAGGAGACATTCGCATGAACGATTTATTGAGACAGCAAGATCTTTAATCCAACCACTGTCTGGATACGCGCAAACGTGAGTACAAAGATGCCGGCGTCGATTACTTTCAACCGTGGCTTGTTTTGATGACTGACGGCGCACCGAACGGTTCAAATGCCGAACTTGATCGCGCAATTTCCCGCACGAACGAATTGGCGAACAATCGCAGGCTCACGATTTTTCCGATTGGTATCGGCGAGGCGGCGGACATGAATTGCCTTGAAAAATTTTCGCCTAAACGTGCCACGTTGGGCTTGAAAGGCATGAACTTCAAAGGCTTTTTCGAGTGGCTCAGCCAAAGCGTTTCGCGCACTTCGCAATCAATGCCCGGCGACGCAATCAAGTTGGATTTGGAAAAAATCAAATCGTGGGGCGAACTCTGACGGAGGACTTTTTATGCAATGGAACTCGGTTTGTTGCGCGGTGCAAGGTCGCGGACATGCGAAAAAAAATATTCCCTGCCAAGACAAAGTTGCGCGGCTTGAAGAAAACGGCGTGCACGTCATTGCTTTGGCGGACGGCGCAGGTTCGGCGTCAATGTCGCATTTCGGCGCGGCCTGTGTCGTCGCCGGCGTTTCAAAATTCGTCGCCGAAAATTTTTCCGACATAATCGCTCAAAGCGACGGACGACTTGTCACGCAAAAAATTTTGTCCGTTGTCTTGCAAGCTTTGACCGACGAAGCGAAAATTCGTGACTGCACGTTGAAAGATTTGGCGTCGACATTGTTGGTTGCGGCTGTCGGTGACGGAAAATTTTTCCTGGCACATTTGGGCGACGGCGTCATCGGTTACTTGAGCGACGCGGGCTTGAAGACTGCTTCCGCGCCCGTCAACGGCGAATTTTCCAACGAAACGGTTTTCGTCACGTCTGCAAATGCCGCCGAACACATGCGGATTTTCAAAGGCGACATCAAAAAAATTTCGGGCTTTATCTTGATGAGCGACGGCAGCGGACAAAAATTGTACAACAAGCGCAACAAAAATTTGGCGACCGCCGTCAAGCGACTGATGCACCGCACGTGTCTGGTCGACGCGGAAATTTTGACGCCGCAACTCGAAGACGCGATTAAATCCGTCATCCTCGAAAACACGCAGGACGATTGCAGTTTGGCGATATTGGCGCGACATTCCGAACAGTTGCCGCCGCTGAACGAATTGCCGCTCAACGAACGTCAAGAACTTTTTCGCGTCGACGGCAACAATGCCTTTCGCAAGGTACGCAAGAAAATTTTTCGCCTCGACAAAATATGTGAGCTGTTGGCAAGACCTTTGACGCTCCGACAATTGGCGCGAAAACTTCACGTCAAACCGCTTTACGTCAAACAAAAATTGCGCCAACTCACGGACGCGGGAATTGTCACGCGGTCGGCAAACGGCTTTAAAGTTCACGGTTGCTGAAAACTTTCGGACACAAAAAAATCCTCTCGCACGACGCGGGAGGAAATTTTTTTGCAAACTCGTCAAAGAATTATTTCGTGCGGGACAACGTCAGGGTCGTGATTCGCCAACGACTTGAACGCAACCGCCCGACAAACTCATTTCGCGAATCCACAGCAACAACTTGAACGCATAACCGCCGTCCGAAAACAGCAGGACGAATTTGCCGCCGCTGTTGAGTTTCACCGCCTTGATTCAGCAGGAAATGCGC
>JAFVBP010000261.1 GCA_017479925.1 Selenomonadaceae bacterium
CGACGGAACAATTGAAGTTATCCGCGACATTGCCGCCGTTCAAGCGTTGTTGCCGCATTCAAAATTTATTCGACGAAGCCGGTCGCTTTAAAAGCGACGGAACAATTGAAGTTATCCGCGACATTGCCGCCGTTCAAGCGTTGTTGCCGCATTCAAAATTTATTCGACGAAGCCGACACTCTGCGCGAGAAGAATCGTCTTTGCGTCCGAAAGTTTGGCGACGCGTTTGAATTCGTCGCGATTGATGGAGCCGCGAACGCAGTTGCCGAGATTTTCGGTTTGTGCGGCAAGGGCGACACTTTGAACCATTGCACCGACGGCAATATTCGCGTTGGCAAGTTGAGCGTCACGCGGCGGAATTTTTCTTGCGCTTGACCAAGCGTCGGGCGTTTCGACGTAAACCAAATTGACGGCGGCTTTCGTCACGAAATCTTGACCCGTCGTCGTCGTCGAACGAAAATCACCTTCGGCAATCAGCTTGAGCTTGTGATTCGTCGCGTCGTAAAGGTAAATTCCTTCGCTTGTGACGGCGTAAACTTCGACGCTGTAGACGCTCAACGCCGCAGGATTGACGCGCTTGCCGTTGGGACGATTGACGCCGTTCGCCGCCCAAAGAATTTTCGACAGCCGGTTGACCGTCAAATTTTTGTCGACGAAATTTCTGCTTGACTTGCGCTGACTCAAAGCCTGCATGACGGTAAGGTTACCGCCGTTGTCGACGGTCGGCAAAACAATTTCAGCCTGCGCGGCAAAAACGCTCGTCGACATAATCAACGCCGTCGCCAAAGTCGCGAAAAATTTTTTCATGTACAGCACCTCAATTCGACAATGGAAGTATTTATGCCCGCCGTGTTTTGGTAGTCGAAGCTGCCGTAACGGTCGGTTATGCTTTTGACGAGTCGAAGCCCGATTTTTTCGTCGCCGGGTCGCGCAGGTTCCGAAGCGATTTTTTTCATTTCACTGCGCGGGTCAAATTTACTGTTGTTGTCGTAAATTCGGATATACAACTGTCGATTGAACGTGACGCGGACATACGAATCGCAACTGTTGTTTGAATTGACGCCGTGAAGCAAAACGTTGCAGGCAAGTTCTTCCGTGACGACGCCCGCCGCGGTCGCAGTATTTTCGTCGACGCGGTTGGCTCTGCAGAAGTTGACGACTTCAGCGGAAATATTCGTGACGTCTTCCGCCGACGAAAATGCGCGTTCAAGAGTCGGAGCCTTGCCGAAATTATCATTGACTTTCAACCAATCGTCAAGTTTGAACGTCACCTTGCCCGCGCTTTTGAAAACACTGCAGGCGATAATCGATATGCAAATCAGTTCCGTGACGGGAAAAGACAGCCAAACCGCGTCGGAGCCGATTAAAGGCACCGTCGCCGCCGCCAACAGAGCCATCGTCACGTTTTCAAAAATCGGCATTCCGTCGACAAGCTACGCGTCCTTGTGTTGCGTGCGATATTCTTCCTTCAAGTTGTAGGCGCGCAGAAAAATGCCGAAAATGCCGTTTAGCACCAGAAAACTCGGAAACAGCCACAGCATCCGTTTGGAGATATTCCAAGCCTCGTCGGTCGGCAGGAAGTAAATTTCGGTAATGTCGTCGGCGGCGAATATCAGCAACAACATCGCCAAACCCGAAAAGATTGTACAACTTTTCAACGCGAACCGTGCTGTTTTTACGAACGCACTGCGGTCTTTTGCGGAATAGTGCACGCCGCCCATTGAACCGAAAGCGTCCGCGTGACCGGCGGGTATCGCGCCCAACATGCCGCAGAAAGTTCCCTGCACGCTCATGACCATAATCGCGGCACTGCCGACACTAGACAGCAACGTCAAGTTCATTATGTACGACTTCAACGTGACGCCGAGATTGAACATCAGTGACGGCTTGCCGATTTTGGCGGCCTCGAACAGTTCGCCCCAACGAATCGTCGCGAAGGTCGTTTGTCCCCAACCGTAGCCGACAAGAAATTTCCTGAAGACGTAAGCGCACGTCAAAAGATAGCTTATCGACGTTGCCAAGCCCAAGCCGAACGCGCCCATGTCCAAATGAACCGCGAACAGCATATCGAAGCCGGTGTTCAAGACAATCATAATTGCGATGCTGGTTTTGGAAATATTGCCGTTGCCGTTGAAGTTGAGGTACCACAAAAGCAACGGGTAAAGTGCCTGACCGATTACGCTCAACGAGTAGCCCGCGATATAATCTTGCAGAAAAATTGCGTCTTGACCTTGTGCGCCGAGAATTTCAGCCAAGCCCGCACGTCCGAAGAAAAATATTGCGCTGACCGTCACCGCCGAAATTGACCGCCGCGACAAAATTCATGTTGACTTGACATAAAGCGAATCATTTCAGCGCGTAGTAGCCGCCGCCTTCGAGGAATTGCACGTACTCTTTGACCGCCGCGACGAAGTTGGTAAAACCGCCTTTGTAGCCCGCCGCAGTAAGTTTAACGTCAAAGCCGTCATTAATTGCCGCGACAAAATTCATGTTGACTTGACGGAAAGCGAATCATTTCAACGTGTAGTAGCC
>JAFVBP010000262.1 GCA_017479925.1 Selenomonadaceae bacterium
GACCTTCGACGATTCGGGCAATTTCTTTGTCGGCTCCCCGACGGGCACGCTTGTAATCACAAATGCGGCGGACAAAATTGTCGACCTTCGTGACGGCGCGGGCAACGCTTTTGTCAAGGCGTATCAAGCTTCGACGGCGGGCGTTATCGACGGGCGCGGTTTGACAGGTTACGAAATCATCAACGGCGCGGCGGCAGGCTCCAACGTCATCTTCGCGGGCGACGGCGGCAGTCAACTTTGGGGCGGCTCCGGTTCGTATGCTGATGCTCTCGTCGGCGGCAACGGCGCGGACATTTTCAGCGGCGGACGTTTCCAAGGCGCGGACAACATTTTTAACGCATCGAGTGCGGACGTTGTCAACTTGACGGACGCGACGTTGAGCGACATTGTTGCGACAGTCGGAAACAACAGCGGCATTGCAATCGGCTTCAACACGGGCAACGTCGTCAACATCCAAAGCACAGATGCCCTGAGCGCGGCGGTTAATTTCGCGGACGGTTCGTCTTGGCGATACAATCACGTAACCAAAGGTTGGCAGTCGGCGTAAATTTCACGCAGGCACAAAAAAATCCCTCGACCGAAGTCGGGGGATTTTTGATTTGCGATAACGTTCGGGTTGCTCCAATTGGATGCAACGTCACGTTGCCCCTCGACCGAAGTCGGGGGATTTTTTTATTGCGTCGAAAAAATGTCAGACCAATTCAATCAAAGCCATCGGTGCGGCATCTCCGCGACGAGGCGTCAATTTCAAAATTCTGGTGTAACCGCCCGCACGTTCGGCGTATTTGCCGGGAATTTCCTCGAAAATTTTATGGACAACGTCGACGTCCGCGACAAGATTAATCGCCAGACGCCGTGCGCTCAAGTCTCCGCGTTTTGCAAGCGTGACGACTTTTTCGGCGAACTTGCGCAGTTCTTTGGCGCGAGTTTCAGTCGTCTCAATGCGCTCGTATTTGAACAGTGCGCTGAGCAGGCTTTTGAACATTGCCCGACGTGCGCCGCTGTTGCGACCGAGTTTCCTGTAGCTCATGAAACTTTCTCCTTTCTGCAAAAATTAATCTTCGACGGGATTGTTGCTCGGTTTGAAAGTCACGCCGAAATCTTCCATCTTCTTTTTGACTTCTTCAAGCGACTTGCGACCGAGGTTGCGAACTTTCATCATCTCATCTTCGGTCTTGTCGACAAGGTCAGCCAAAGTGTTGATGCTTGCGCGTTTGAGGCAGTTGTACGAACGCACGGACAAATCCAGATCTTCAATCGTCGTCTTGTCAAGCGTGAAGTTGCTGTCGTCGACAGGCTCCGGCTCGATTTTTTCCTTTTCGGGTTCGGGTTCCGGTTCGGGACCGATGCCGTCCATGTTCTGGAAAAGATTCATGTGCGCGATAAGAATTTTCGCCGCTTTGGCAACGGCCTCTTCGGGTCGCACGGTGCCGTTCGTCCAAACCTCAAGCGTCAACTTGTCGAAGTCCATTTCGTTGCCGACGCGGGTATCTTCGACGTTGTAATTGACGCGCAACACGGGCGAGAAAATCGAATCAATCGGAATTGTCCCGATAACGTCGTCGGGATTTTTGTTTTTCTCCGCCTGGTCGTAGCCGCGTCCCGTGCGCGCCGACATTTCGATTCGGAGCTTGCCCGTTTCGTTGAGCCAGGCAATGTGCAAGTCGGGATTCAAAATCTCGATTAACGGATCGCATTGAATATCCGCGGCGGTGACTTCGCGTTTGCCGCCCTTGTGACGCTTGGTTTTAATTTCCTGCTCAACGTCAACGTCAATCCGAAGCGGATGCGTTGTCGGCGGAAGCGACGAAACCTGCGCGAACGGTTGCGGCTGTTGATTCGGGTCTTCGTCGATTTTCAAACACAGCTGCTTGATGTTGAGCACGATGTTGGTAACGTCTTCGCGCACGCCGGGCAACGTCGAAAATTCGTGAAGCACGCCGTCAATGCGAATTGACGTGACTGCCGCGCCTTCAAGTGAGCTCAGGAGCATTCGGCGCAAACTGTTGCCGATTGTAATGCCGTAGCCGCGACCGAGCGGTTCACAGATGAATTTGCCGTAATGCCCGTCGTCGCTTACTTCGACCATTTCAATTCGCGGCGGTTTTTGAGTTTCGTTTTTGTCGATGTCAGTCATTCAAGAAACCCGCTCCTTTCAACGGCAATGCGTAATTGGTGATGCGCAATGCGCAATGAATTCGGATTTGGCATGTTATCTTGAATACAACTCGATGATTGACTGTTCGTTGACGGGTATGTCGTTGATGTCTTCGCGGGTCGGAAAACGCGTCACCGAGCCTTTGAGATTCGCCTGGTTGCTGTCGAGCCACGGCGGTGCACTCAAAGCGTTGTTGACTTCCTTAATCGCCTTGAAAAGTTCTTTCGCCTGGCTTTTTTCGCAAACTTCGATAACGTCGCCGACGCTCACGAGAGCCGACGGGATGTCGACGCGCTTGCCGTTCACGGTGATGTGACCGTGACGAACGATCTGACGAGCTTGACGGCGGGTATTCGCGAAACCCATGCGGAAGACGACGTTGTCGAGGCGACGTTCAAGCAAAATCAAAAGATTTTCGCCCGTGACGCCTTGCATCTTTTTGGCCTTCTCGTAGTAGTTGCGGAATTGACGTTCAAGCACGCCGTAAATGAATTTCGCCTTTTGTTTCTCTTTAAGTTGCAGACCGTACTCGCTGACTTTGCGGTTCATGCGCTGTTGACCTTGGTGTTTCTTTTCGCCAACTTTGCGCGAACGACCGATAACCGCCTGTTCAAGTCCGAGGGCGCGGCAACGTTTCAACGCGGGTGTTCTGTCGATTGCCATATTTGCACCTCCAAATTAAACTCTGCGACGTTTGGGCGGACGGCAACCGTTGTGCGGAATGGGCGTCACGTCTTTAATCATGTTGACTTCGAGACCCGTCGCCTGCAGGGAACGGATTGCCGCTTCACGACCCGCGCCGGGTCCTTTAACGTAGACTTCGATCTGTTTCAAGCCGTGCTCCATTGCCGCTTTTGCCGCGACTTCTGCCGCCTGTTGAGCCGCAAACGGGGTTGACTTGCGCGAGCCGCGAAAACCGAGGCCGCCCGCCGAAGCCCACGAAATTGCGTTGCCGCTTTTGTCGGTGAGCGTGACAATCGTATTGTTAAATGTGGAGCTGATGTGCGCCACACCGTATTCGATATTCTTGCGAACTTTCTTTTTGGCGCGGACTGTTCTCTTTGTTGCCACCTGGTTGACCTCCTTGGATTAGTCTTTCTTCTTGCCGCCCTGAACGAGCTTTTTGGGACCCTTGCGGGTTCTGGCGTTGTTTTTGGTGTTTTGCCCGCGCACGGGAAGACCGAGACGATGGCGACGTCCGCGATAACAGCCAATATCAATGAGTCGCTTGATGTCCATTTGAATATCGCGGCGAAGGTCACCTTCCACCACGAAGTTGTGGTCAATGGCATCACGAAGTTTGACAACCTCGTCGTCCGTGAGATCTTTCGTTCGGGTGTCGGGATTGATGCCCGTCATCGCCAAAATTTTCTGCGACGTGGGAAGCCCGATTCCGAAAATGTACGTCAACGCGTACTCGATTCTTTTGTCACGGGGCAAATCTACACCGGCTATGCGTGCCATAAAGTTTTCACCTCCTCAAAAAATGTTATCCCTGACGCTGTTTGTGCTTGGGATTTTCGCAAATGACCATGACGCGACCTTTGCGCTTGATAATCTTGCACTTGTCGCACATTTTTTTGACCGACGGTCTGACTTTCATAAAAGCCGCCTCCTTCAGCGGTTGATTTCACTTGAAACGGTAAGTGATGCGTCCGCGAGTCAAGTCGTACGGCGTGAGTTCGATTGTGACTTTGTCGCCCGGCAAAATGCGGATGAAGTTCATGCGGATTTTGCCCGAAACGTGCGCCAAAATCTTGTGGCCGTTTTCCAGCTCGACTTGAAACATTGCGTTGGGCAGAGCCTCGATGACTTTGCCTTCGACTTCGATAACGTCTTGCTTTGACATGATTGTTGCCTCCTCGGATTAAGCTTGCACCGAGGACAAGACGTTTGTAAGGGACAAGGGACAAGAGACAAGGGACAAGTGTTTTGTCTGCATGACGGTGACCCTCGTTTAATCCGCGTCCAAAATCTTGAACAAGTCTTCGGTGACCTTGTCGATCGACTGCGTGCCGTCGATTTCGGCGTAGATGCCCGCCGCTTTGTAGTAGTCAATCAACGGGCGAGTATTTTTTTCGTAGACGCTCAAACGATTTTGCATCGTTTCGGCGGTATCGTCGGCGCGTTGATAAAGTTCGCCGCCGCACTCGTCGCAAACGTCACTTTTCGGCGGATTGAACTTGACGTGATACGTCGCGCC
>JAFVBP010000263.1 GCA_017479925.1 Selenomonadaceae bacterium
TCAAGACAACGTCGTCACCGCTCACCGCCGAAGAATATTTTCCGCCCGCGATTGACATTGTGTCGTTGCCGTCAAAGCCCGCAATGAAGTCGTTGCCGTCGCCCGACGCGTACAGAATCAAAACGTTTTGTGCGTCCGCCGCCAAGCTGATTTGGTCGTTGCCCACCGCCGTGTTGATTGTGACGTTGTCGCCGCTGTTTGAAATGGTGTCCGCATACTTCGTGCCGCGCAGTGAAATGCCGTCGACCGCGTTTTCGGTCGCCCAACCTTCGCCGTTCGCCTCGGCAAGGAAACGGAACGTCGTGTTTGAGTAACCGACGGGGTCATACAAACCGGCAACGCCGTGAGTTGCGCCGTCGACAATGAATTTTTCTTTCACGTCTGCGCCCGAAGCGTCATAAAGAGCCGTGAGTGCTGACACGGGAACAACGGCGTCTTCGGTGCCCGTGATGAAAAGTGACGGCATTTTCGCGGCGGAAATTGAATCGAGCGGTGCGGCGTCGGAGAGATTGTAGCCGGTAAAAACGCTTGCAACGGTATCGAGCACGGGAAGATCTTGCGCCGACAACAAACTTTGCATGGCGGGAATATTGGAATGAAGCAGGCGTACAACGTCCATCATGTTCGTGTAGCCGCAATCTTCGACAAGGGATGTGACGTTTTTAATGTCGGAACGAGCCGCCGCAAGCATTGCCGTAGCCGAGCCCATCGACACGCCGAAAAGAGTTATCTTCGCGTCGGAATTTCGGCGTGCAATTTCCTGCGTCCAAAGAGCAATGTCTTGACTTTCAGCCGCGCCCATGGTGAGCCATTCGCCTTCGGATTCACCGGCGGCGCGTTGGTCAACCATCAAGACGTTGTAACCGTTTGCCAAGTAAAAACCTGCGAAAGGATACATGTGCTTATGATTGTGCCCGTAGCCGTGAATGATGACAACCCATTTATCATTGGAGTTTTCGGGCGTGTAGTGAATGCCTTCGAGTTTCAAGCCGTCGTTCGAGGTGATTTCCCACGTTTCTTTTGACACGTAGTTGGTCGGTTCGTCGCCGTGATATTCTTCGGGGTGGAACGCCATCCCCGCAATCACGGGGTAACCTGCTTCCGTGCGGTGAAGTATCATGTTGGCAACCACCGCCGCTTTAATCGTGTCTGCAAGTGTCGTGTCGCCTGAATTTGTGTCGCCTGCAGTTGTGTCGCCGACGATGTTAAGATTGTCCAAAGTTGCCGCCTCCGATAAAGTGATTTTGCCATTACCGACGGTCAAGACGACGTCATTGCCGTTCGTGACGGAAGAATATTCCGCGCCCGTGATTGACAGAGTGTCGTCGCCGTCAAAGCCGTAGATAATATCGTTGCCGTCACCGGATTTATATTCAATCAACGTGTTTCGTGCGGCAACGGACAAGCTGATTCGGTCGGAACCTGCGCCGCCGTTCATTGTCACGAAAGCGGCATTGGTTTCCATATAATCGTTACCCGCGCCGCCGCTGATTGAAACTTTTTCGCCCCAGTTGTTGCTGATTGAATCGTTGCCCGCGCCGCCGCTCATGGTGATGTTGTTGCCGCCTTTGACCCAATTCGTGCCGTTGTTCAAAATGTCGTTGCCCGCGCCGCCGCTCATCGAAATGTTGTTGCCGTCGCTTTGCAAGGTGTCGTTGCCCGCGCCGCCCGAAATTGTAACGTTGTCGCCTTCGTTGTTTTCGAGGAAATCGTTGCCCGCAAGACCTTGAATTGTAACCTGCGCACCAAAATTGTTAATCGAGTCGTTGTAAGCCGTGCCGGTAACCGAGGTGTTGCTCGCGAAATTGTCTATGTTGACAGCCATGTCCGCAGGTATTGTTTCTGCGGGTGTCGTATCCGCAGGTATCGTGTCGACGCTGTCAGGCGTGCCGATAATGTTTAACGTGTCCAAAGTTGCCGCGCCCGTCAACGAAATTTTCCCGTCGCCGACAGTCAAGACAACGTCGTTGCCGCTTGCAACGGAAGAATAATTCGCGCCCGTGATTGACAGCGTCGACGTGGCGTTAAAGCCTTGAATCAAGTCGTTGCCGTCGCCCGACGTGTATTCAATCAAAGCGTTCTGTGCCCCGGTCGTCAAACTGATTGAGTCGGCTCCCGCACCGGCATTGATTGAAACGTTGTCGCCGCCGGTGGTGATTATGTCTGCGGAATCCGTGCCGGTAACCGAGGTATTGTTACTTGAATTGTTGATAACGTTATCCGCAGGTGTAGTATCGCTGCCATCAAGTGTGCCGACGATATTTAACGACGACAAAGTTGCCGCGTCAGACAAGGTAACTTTTCCGTTGCCGACAGTCAAGACAACGTCCGAGCCGCTGATGACGGAAGAATAATTTCCGCCGCCGATTGACAACGTGGAATTTTCGTCGAAACTCCAAACCACGTCGTTACCGTCGCCCGCGCTGTATTGAATCAAAACTTTGTCGCCGACGCTTAATGAATCGTCACCCGCGCCACCCGATACCGTACCGTTTGCGATAAAAATCGTGTCGGAACCTGCGCCGCCGTTGATTGAAACGTTCGAGCCGGCGTAGCTTGAAAGTTCGTCATTGCCTGCGCCGCCGTCGATTGTAACTTTGTCGGTGCTGTTGGTGACGGTATCATTGCCCGCGCCCGAAGTGATGATGACGTTTTCTTGTTTGGAAGTTTCTGCGTGTTCGTAATCGTAATAATTGTTGATGAAGTCGTTGCCGCTGCCGGTGTTGATTGTGACGTTTGAGCCGCCGCCCGAACCATACGCGCCGTTGACTACGGTGTTGTTGCCGTCGCCCGCCGTGATTAAAGCGTTGTTGGCACGATTGGTGATTGAATCCGCGCCCGCGCCCGAATTGATTGTGAAGCCCGCAGAAGTTGTATCGTTGATGTTTGAAGTTTCGATGACGTTTGCACCGTCGCCCGCGTCGATTGAAAAATTTTTCCCGTCGTGGATTGTGATTGTGTCGTTGCCGCCTTGAGCTTGAATTGTGACGCCGTTGCCGTATTGGCTGACGATTGAGTTGTCGCCCGCGCCCGCGTTGATTAAAAGTTTTTCGTTTGTGTTGTCGGCGGAAATTGTATCTGAACCGCTGCCCGCATTAATCGTCGAATTATTGCTGTAGCTTATGCGGAAATAATTGTCGCCGTCCGTGTCGTCGAGCAAAATTTTTGAGTCGACGCTGTCATTGTAGCCGTCGCCGCTGAGTTCGTCGTTGCCCGCGCCGCCGCGAATGGTGAGGTTGTTGCCATAGCCGTAAACTGAATCGTCGCCCGCGCCCGCGTCAATCGTCGAGTTGTCTCCGACGTGTGAAATGGTATCGTTACCGTTGCCGCTTGAGATTGTCGCCAAGTTGCCGTCGGAATAAATGTTGTCGTTACCGTTGCCGCTTGTGATTGTCGCGTGGTTGCCGTAGCTGTCAACGGTATTGTTGCCGTCGCCCGCGCTGATTACCGCGTTGTCACCGTAATTTTCGATTCGGTCGTTGCCCGCGCCACCGTCGATTGTCGTGTTGCTGACGTAGTAAAGGACTCCGCCGTTGGAAATGCTGTCGTTGCCCGCGCCGCCGTCAAGCAAGACATTTGTAAATTCGCCGTTGTTGACGAGGGTATCATCGCCGCCGAAACCTCTTGCGCCGCTGCTGTAAAGAGTTGTCCTGTCTTGTAAGTTTTCTTCGTCCCATTCGTAAACGGAAGTGCCGAGATCGTCGTCGCTGCTTGTGCCGTTATTAAAGCCGGCTGTAATGGTTACGGGATCTGCCATAGGAAATCAATCCTCCCTTAAATTTGATGCATTGCCGGGGTTGAAGGGTTTATCGCCGCGAATTCTATCACGCTGAAAAAAAGTTGTAAAGAAACGCTTTTTGACCGCCGCGACAAATTCTGCTACAATCGCCGCAGAAATAAGCTTTAAGCTTTGAGCTGTGAGCTTTAAGGAGAAATCATCTTCCCTAAGGGTTGTCGGTAAAGTGTCGAAGTTTGTTGCTTCGATTCGGCGCGTTCGTAACTTTGAGTTTTTGAATGTTACTTTCTTTGCTTGTCCAAAGAAAGTAACCAAAGAAAAGACCCCTCGCGGGGCGTTGCTCATTCGCAACCGAAATGTTGTCGCTACGGTTGGGCGCGTGTTGCCTGCGATGATACATCCTGTATCATTGCGCAGGCTGCGGCCGACGTCCTGTCGGCCGGATTTTCGCCGTTAAAAAATTTACCAACAACTCCTAAAAGCTAAAAGCTGTAAACTAAAAGCTTTGAAAGGAGTTTTTACGATGGAGATAAAAAAATTTCCCGACGGCGCGAATTTGACTGTCGCTCTGGTCGGCAGGCTTGATGCGACAACCGCACTTGAACTTGACAAAAATTTGAACGCGTCACTCGACGGCATCACGGACTTGACGGTTGACCTTGCCGAGTTGGAATATATTTCTTCGGCAGGATTGCGAACGCTTTTGAAACTGCAAAAACGCATGGACAGACAGGGCGCAATGAGACTTCGCAACCTGCGCGAAAACGTGCGTGAAGTTTTCGACATGACGGGCTTCACGGATTTTTTGACGATTGACGAAGACCGCAAAACGAAATTTTCCGTGAGCTTTTGACGGAGGCGGTACCACATGATTAAAAATCTTAACTTCGACAAAATTTATTTGCGCTCGAAAGTTCCGATTCCGTTCGTGGAAGACAATTCGTTTTTGCCGGAAAAAGTTTTCGTCGACGGAATTTTTCCTGCGGGCACGATTTTTAAATTCCTTGAGCCGATTTGCAGTAAAAAAGTCAACGCGTTCGGCGACCAAGTCAACGACTATTCGCACGCGGCGTCACTGCTGTACAGCAACAAATTCAACGGCGCGGCTGCCGGCGAAGACGAATACACGATTATTTTTCACTTCGACTTGAGTGCGCTGTTTCTGCTGTGTGATCCGTTCGACGAACACGGCAAAAGAATTCAACTTTGACAAAAAAATTTTCCCCGTTCGTGTGAGCGGGGATTTTTTGTTGCCGTAACTTGTTTGCTTCGATTGAATTTTTTAGATGTTACTTTCTTTGCTTGTCCAAAGAAAGTAACCAAAGAAAAGACCCCTCGCAGGGGCGTTGCTCGTTCGCAGTTCGGAGTAATCGGCAACCCGTGTCGCTTGTGCCCGCAGATGAAACGTCCTGTTTCAACTGCGGGCGGAGCCGTCATCCGTGACGGCTCCAAATTTTCGTATCGGTTATTGTGAAATTTCAGCCGCGAAAACCGAGCTGTTGAGCTTTGGTAAAGTCAAGCTGTGCTTTGGAAAGTTCGCCTTTCATTTGGTAGCATTGTCCGCGAACATAATAAGCTTGCGCGAAATTCGGTCGCAACGCAATGACTTTGTCAATGTCGGAAATTGCGTTATTTATGTCGCCCGCCGATATGTAGCAAAAAACGCGGTTGTAATAAGCAATGTCGAGTTTCGGATTTAATTCGATTGCTCGCGTCAAATCCTGCAAGCCTTGTTGAACGTTGCCGAGATAGCGCAAAGTGCCGCCGCGATTGTTGTACGCCATTGCATTTTTCGGGTCGAGTTCGATTGCTTTATCGAAGTCCGCGACTGCAGCGTTAAAATTTTTCATGTTGCCGAATGTCGCGCCACGATTGTTGTAAGCGTCCGCGTTGGTCGCGTCAAGTTCAATCGCCTTGTTCAAGTCGGCAAGTGCAAGTTTGGTTTGATTCGTGACGCCGTAAGCCGCGCCGCGTTTGCCGTAAGCGATTGTACTGTTCGGATTGAGTTCGATAGCTTCGGTGCAAAGTTTAATTACGGCGGGGAAGTCGTGAGCAAAAAATTTTTTCTGCGCGTCTTCAAGCTTTTGGTTCGACAGAAAAACTTTGTCCTCGGTTGCGAATTCTCGCGTAAATTTTTCGCGTTCACGTTTGCCGGTGAGTTTGCCGCCGGCTTTGAGTTGTTTGACTTGAGCTTTGAGTTTTTCAATCGTGGCGTTCTGTTCGTCGACAGCCTTTTGAAGTTCTTTGTTTTGGGCAACGATGTCGGATTTTTCCTGCGCGCCTTTTTCGAGCCACTTGTTCACGTCGTCGGTTTCGATGTTCGCGGTGACGGTAGCACGAATTGCAAAGCCGTTCACGTCTTCGAGCGGTTGCATTTCGTATTTCACGTCGACGACGCTCATGATGCCGCAGGTGATTGAAACAATTTCGTCGGTGACAAGTTCCAAATCTTTCGTTTCGGAATAGCTGCTGATATAGACGCCGGCTTTTTCCTGCGCGTTGCGTTCGGCTTTTTGTTTGGCGCGCTGTTTAGCAATGTCGAGCGTTTCAAATTCGCTCATGATGTATTCGTCGGTGCCGGTGTAAGTTTTGACTTCGGCGTTGACGGTCGAGGCGAAAAATAAATTTCCCGCAACCAAACCTGCCGCCAAAAGTTGACGCAAAGTTTTTTTCATGTTGCGCACCTCCGGAAAAGCAATGTGGAATTAATTCCTAATTCCCAATTTCAAATTCCTGATTGCAGTTCAATGGCCGAGCGAACGCGCCTTTGCCATGTCGGAATTGTACTGCACGAAATTTCCCAAACGTTGCCAGCACAGCGCACGATTGTAATAAGCGTCCGCGTCGTTGGGATTGATCTGAATTGCAACGGTGAAGTCTTCAACGGCGGCGCGATAATTTTGCAACTTGATATGCGCCAATGCGCGGTTGTAAAAAATTTTTTCGTCGGAAGAATTAAACGCGGCGGCTTGACTTAAATCGGAAATTGCATTTTGGTACTGTCCGAGCTGATAGTAAATCGTCCCGCGCAACGAATACGCAAGCGTGCTGTTTGAGTTGAGCGAAAGTGATTCCGTGCACGCGTTCATTGCTCCGTTCAAGTTGCCCGCGTAATAAAATTTCAACGCGTCTTGAAGTTTTTGATTCGCCATGAAAGTTTTATCTTCGGCGGCGAATTGTTCAGAAATTTTTTCTCTGTCCTGCGCGGAACCGGCGTTGGCAAGTTTCGATTTAAGTTCGGCTATTTGTCTGTCTTGTTCGTCGATAGCGCGTTGCAGTTCCTGATTTTGCTTGACGATTTCCGAACGTTCACCCGCGCCGCGATTGAGCCATTTGGTTATGTCGTCCGTGTCGATTTGCGCTTTGACGGTTGCGCGCACGCGAAAAGTTTCGCCGTTTTCAAGCGGTATCATTTGGTAAGTCGGATTTTCGACGAGTTTCAAAATGCCGCCCGTCATCGTGATAATTTCGTCTTTGGTGACCATCATGTTGGCGACCTCGGTTGTCGACTCGATAAAGACGCCGGCTTTTTCAATCGCCATGCGTTCGGCTTTTTGTTTGGCGCGCTGTTTCGCAACGTCGGGCGTCTCGAATTCGCTCATGATGTATTCGTCGGTGCCTTCGTAAACTCGGATTTCGGCGTTGACATTTGAGGCAAAAAGCAAAGTTCCCGCCGCAAGAAACGCCGCCAAAAATTTTTTCATGACACTCACTCCCGTAAAAATTTTTTTTATCATAGCAAAAAAATTACCCTGCCGCAATTTCGACAAGGTTAAATTTCGATATGAAATTTTTAAGGGCTGTTGATAAACTTGCGCGTTCGTTAAATTTTAGTTTATGAATCAACTTTTCTTTGCTTGCCCAAAGAAAAGTTGCAAAAGAAAGGGCACCTCGCGGGGCGTTACTCAAAGTTGTTCGGGCGTTCGATAAGTCGTACGTTGTCGTGCCCGCAAGTGAAACATCCTGTTTCAATTGCGGGCGAGGCCGTCATCCTTGACGGCCTCAA
>JAFVBP010000264.1 GCA_017479925.1 Selenomonadaceae bacterium
ACTTGCTCAGGAAGATTTTGCCTTGACGTTTGAGTTGCCAATCGTCACCG
The DNA here is from genome assembly GCA_017479925.1 of Selenomonadaceae bacterium. Classification (GTDB taxonomy): domain Bacteria; phylum Bacillota; class Negativicutes; order Selenomonadales; family Selenomonadaceae; genus Quinella. The sequence goes on from JAFVBP010000264.1 coordinate 51, forward strand.
ACAAGCTCGAAAATCGCCGCCGCATCAACACGAATTCGCGAATAAGTTTCGCCGTCAAAGTTTGACTCGAAAACTTGACCGAAAGCGCGTTCGGCGTGATGATTTTCGGTGTAAGTTTTGAGATTCGGCACGACTGCGAAAATGTTTCCGTCAATCGCAGAAGCCCAAAAATCACCGCCGGCGGGCGACGACGTTTCGGCAAATTTCGGCTCAAGCGCGGGATGATTCATGCGTTCGTTGACGTTGGCGCAGTTGAAGCCGCGAACTTTGTGCCGCGCCAAAAATTTCATGCGTGCTTGCCGTGAACTGAAGCCGCTCAACTTGTCCAGCGCGTTGAAATCCGTCACGAAACTTTCGGCGACGGAATTTTTTTCTGCGGCGGAAGATTTTTCTGCGACGGAAAGTTTTCGCGTCACGGTGCCCGAATTCGGCGCGGACAGCCAAATTTTCAGCTCGGCGACGAAAATCGGCTCGACGGAAAGTTTTTTGATGTCGCGCCCGCGTTTGTCGACGAAAAAATTGTTCGCGTCACGAATCAAGTCTTCGGCAAGTTCGTCGTCAAAGTCGATGCCTTCCGCCCAAAGTTTGCCCGACGCGTTGAATCTGTCGACGAAAATTTTAAATTCGCGCAGACTGTTGACCGTCAAACCGTCCGCCAAATCGTGCGCGCTGACGAAAGAAGTTGCCGATTGATTTTCGCCGCCTTGAACGAAATCCGCGCCCGCAAGTTGAGCCGCGTAAATGAATTCGTCCGCGTCGCCGAACATTTCGCGATTGATTTTGTCCGCGTCGAAAAAATCTGCGTCGTTCGCGGGACGAGGCGAAATCATGCCCGCCGCGACTTCGATTTTCGGCTGACCGCTCATGTGCAGGCGAAATTTTTTGTGACCGTCGAGAGTCGACGCCGCGACGAAAATTTTTCCGAGAACGTCAAGATAAATGTTGCCGTCAAGTTCGGTGCCGCCCGTCAACCAGCTGAAAATTCGCGCACCGTTGCCGCCGACAAAAATTTGCGGAACTTTATCTTCGCGATAATGACCGTAATCGTGCAAAACTTTGACCAATTCGCCGAGGTAGTGGAACAAGCCCGCCGTCGCGAATTGAGCCGCTTGCAGGACGTTTTTGACTTGTTCGCGCCCCGTGATAAATTTCAGGTCGGCAAGATATTTTTCGCTGTGAGCGCGTAAATCGGCGTCGATAACCGCAAGGCGTTGACTTTCGTCGGTGAACTTACCCGAAATTTTTTCGCCCGCGAACAGCTCAAAGTTGTCGTAAATCGGCTTGAACATTTGACGTGCGGCGTAGCGAATCGACGTGTGATAGACAATTCGCGGCGGTTGACCGCTGACGACGCTGATGTCGGTCCTGCCCGCGCCGATGTCGACTCAAATCGCGCCTTGAGCGAAGTTGCCCGCCTTGCCGTCGAGTGTGTTGAAGTGATAAGCTGCCGCCTTGCTCTCCGCCCAAAAAGTTGCGTTGCCGACAACTTCGCGACAGATCTGCATGAACGAAGTTTTTTGCGCCTGCGAAAATGCCGTCGGGTAAGAAAAATTCCACTCGACTTGTGACGCGCCGTCCGCTTGAGCTTGAGCCGCCGCCTGCAAACAAATTTGTGCGATGTAAGCCGCCGTCTTGCGTCGCTGAAAATCGTCGTCCGCCCATTTTAAGTTCGCGTCAATGTGTGCGGCGAATTTCTCGAAAACCCGCGTGTTTTCCGAGCTTAACAAAAATACGTGACCGTCGACGAGCGGGCGAATTTCTTTGACCGCCGCCGTGTTCAGCAGGTGAAAGACGCTCAAAAAAGAGCCGTCCGCACGTTCGGGCATTTGCGACGGGATGAAATGTCGGAACGTCTGCGCCCGCGCTCCGCCGCTTTCGGTGACTTTGTACAGTTGCGGCGACAATTTCAACGGTTGCGGTTGACCGTCGTTGTCCGCGAAGAAAATCATCGTCGAGCTGGTGCCGAAGTCCACAGAAATTTTTCGCGTCAACGAGATGTCGGCTTCGACGAGTTTCGGTTTCGCAAGCAGAATCGCGCCGATTTCAAACGGTTGACGTGCGACGTGCGGCGGCGGATTGTACGTGCAAATCAGCGCGTCGGGGAAGGCGTCCAATTTTTGCGTGAAACGGTTCGCCAACACACTTGTCGCTTGTCGCTTGTCGCTTGTCCCTACAAAAAAAATATCTTCCGCGAGCCTGCCGTCGTCGGATTGCGCCTGAAAGTTTTCGTAGTACAGGAAATAATTCGTCCAACCTTCGCGACGGAAATTCGGCCACAGCTCAGCAACGGGAACTTCGCGGTCGATGTAAATCAGTTCGCGTTTCGGATAAGTTTTCGTGCGCCGAAAATCCACGCCGCGATTGTCGACGCCGCTCAACGGAAAGTCGAAGTGCACGTAAAAATTTTCTTCGTCGTCGGTGATTGACAGGCGCGCAGAAATTTCTTCCGCCGTGAACAGTTCCAACAGTTCGCGTTTGACGGGCAGAATCGGCGTCAAGTCCGTCGCAAGCAAATTATCCGCGCCGCGAATTTTTAACGCATTCGGAAAGGCATTTGCAGGTTCGGTGACCGCCATTCGTTCGCAGAAAAAATCTTCGGGCTTACGAAACTGCACGTTGCCCAAATTGACGCGCCCGATTTTCGTGCGGTCGGACAGCTTTTCGGCAGTGATGTCGTTCGCGCTGATACCTTGCCAAACGACAAGTTGCGACGCGTTGACGCCTTCGAGTCGGGCAAAATCGCGAACACTTTCGGGGTCGACGAGCAACAGATTTTTCGCCGCCAACAGTCGAACGGCGGAATCTTCCACGCGGGCTTCGCGGCCTTTGACGGTTTCGTCGAGCAGTCGGGCAAGTCCCGCGTGCAAATTCAAATTCGACGGCACGAAGTCGAATGTGCCCGCCGCGTTGGTTTGAGCTTGAGCAACGTCGCGTTGATAGTCCGCCAAAGCTTTGAGCAGTGCGTTGGAAAGTTCTTTCGCACGTGCGCCGATTTTTTCGAGCCGCTGAACTTTACCGTAAAGATTTTCCAGCCAAAACTTGAGCGCGTTGACTTCCGCCGCCGACAAAAATTTTATCGGGTCGGTAAGCGTGCGTCGATTCGTGCTCCACGGCGCGGAAAGTTTGCCCGCGAAAATTTCTTCGTAATCCGCCGCGCAGGTTACCAGCGTCGTCGGCGAAGTCGTTGCAAGCGGTCGCCCGTCGAGCGTGATGACGTAAATGTCGGTGAGCCACGCGCTTTTGTCGCCCGACAGCGATTCGGTCGGTGCCAGCGATTTTAAGATTGTCGCCAAATCCGAACGATCTTCGAGCAGGTTGACTTGTCGCGCTTTGAGGTCGAGCTGTTTGAAATTTTTCAGCGCGAACATTGCCAAAAGTGCCCGCCATTCGCCGCGAACTTTTTCGTGCAGACCCGTGACGAATTGTTTTGTCGGCTCCGCGTCGAACAGCGCAAGTCTAAACAAAAGCGGTCGCGCCCACATGTCGGGTATTGAGTCGATTGAACCCATGTCGCGTATCGAGTCGCCGCTGTCGAGACCGTCGGCAAGCGAGCGCAAAAAATTTATGTCCGTTGACTTCCAGACGCCCGCCTCGTCGCGCAGAACTTTGGCGGCGTCGTTGACCTTCGGCAGCATCGGGAAAAATTGATTCGCCATAGAAAGCCTCCTTTGCCGTCGAAGTATAGCACAAAAATCAACGTGACGTTGCAAGCAATTTATTTGACGTTGTCGCTTCGATTAGCGAATCACTCAACCAAATTGTTCCGTCACTTTCAAAGTGGCCGCCGCCCGCGTTCGTCGAAATAAATTTCGTCGTCACTCCGTGAGCGTTGTGTTACTTTTCTTTTGGCGGTTGAATCTACTTTTCTTTTGGCGCAAAAGTTGCGGTGAACGTTACTTTTCTTTTGGCGCAATAGACCCGCTTATATAGCGGGGGAACAATTGGATTGACCGCCTCGCCTAATGAAGCGAGAACGTA
>JAFVBP010000265.1 GCA_017479925.1 Selenomonadaceae bacterium
CGAATTCCAAAAAAATCAACGTCAACTGCAGAACTTGAGTTTGTACAAGCTGTCGCAAATGACGGGCATATCGCGAATGCAACTTTCCAACTACGAGAGCGGCGCGAGCGAACCGACCGTTAAAAACGCACGGCTCATCTGTAAGGCGTTGAAAGTTCAATTCGTTATTCAATGATTTAGGGGTGAAACAATGAGTGACTTCGCAAGAAAGCTGAAGATTCGCAGCTTGGGTGTTTCAAGCTATCGACAAAACCCCGACGATTACGAATTCACACTCGGCGGCAAGACTTATTACATGGACGCCAAAGCCCGCAGCGACAAAAGCTTTTTGACCGTCGCGGTGCTTGACGAACTCGAAGCGGCCAACAAGAAAATCGCCCTGCTCGAAGCTGAAGTAGGGCGACAGGCAGTCCAAAATCTTTACCGCCGATTGAATTAAATCAACTGTCCGGCTTGACCGTCAAAAGGAGGCACGACGACGGCAAGCAAGTCAACCCGACATTTTGAGAGGAGACACAACCGAAATGAAAATCACGACAACGACTTATCCGAGCGGCAAAATCTACCGCTACTGCGTCGACGGGCGCACAGTTCTAAAGAGCGACGTTCAACGGCTCGCTTGCACCACCGACGAAATTGTCGAAATCGACTACGCCGTCGCGCAAAAATTCCCGCGCATTGCCAAGCCGACCGACGAGATGAAAGTCATCTTCACGGACGAACAAGGCAGGCAAAAGTACATGACCAAAGCCGCCGCAGTTCAAATCGGCGCGAAAATCGGTCGCCTTCAAAGCCGCAATGTCTACTACGTCGAAACGGTCAACGAAACCAAAGCCGACGAAACGGTTGCCGAAATTGACGGCTGTGACGAAACCGCGTTTGACCTGCTCCCGACCGTCGACGAATTGAACGACTGCCGCTCCGACATTGAAAAAGAGTTTGACGAATTCGCCGCCGAGGATACCGACCGCGACGACCGCTTTAATCGTGGAGAGGCACACGCCGCCAAACTCGAAAAACAACTGCGCGAACTTGACCCGACCGTTGAAGTCACCTACGGCATCGACACCGACGGCGAAGACGTTTTCTATCTGCGTTTCGGCAAATACGTTTACCGCACACCGTTTGGCACAATCCGCGCCGTCGAAAGCACTTTCTACTTATGGCGGCACGATCAGCTTGTCGACGACTTGAACGAAATCGGTGACGACATCATTGATACGCGGGAGATTCTTGAACGCAAAGTTGTCGAAGGCGCGTCAAAAGCCGAACTCAAAAACCTTGCCGAGTATATCGCCGACCGCAATCGTGAATACGCCGACTTGTACAAAGCCGCGTACGGTGAAGAACCCGCCGCCGGCGACATTGACCTTGACGCGGACAAAATCCTCAATCGTACAATGACTGCGAACATGACAGATCTTGAACGTCTGCGCGACGAAGTTGACAGCGACATCATCAACGTGACGGTCGACGGGAAGTATTACCTGCTTGAGACGTGTCACGTGGCATTTCGCTATCAGATTGAAGACGAAACCGGGCATTCCGTGCCGCTGAACGAAGTTGAATACCTCGATTGGAAGTACGACAACTTCGGTGAGCTGTTCGACAAGTACGGCGACATGCGCGAAGTCGACGAGGACGGCTACATCATTACCGACAAAAGCGACAATCTCAAAAGCTATCACACGCTGAGCTTGTGGTACGACAACACAATCGACGGGCACTTTTAACCGTCAAACAACATTTCAACGAAAGGTGGTGAAAACGCTTGAAGACATACTACGACGCGCTCAACGAATTCTTCAAATCGCTTGGAACCGAACGTCTCGCAAGTTCCGCTCAGTTGATTTACTTGCACTTGTTGCAACTGAACAACAGCACCGGTCGCAGCGGTGTCGTTCAAATATCCGACCGAGAATTGAACGAATTAACGCAGTTGTCGCGTCCAACCGTCACGAAGGCGAAACAGATCTTGAAGAATCGCGGGCTCATCGAATTCAAAAGCGGCAACCGAGACCCGCGCACAGGCACGAGTTACACGCTCAGCTTCTTTGGTAAAAATTTTAGCCAGTCGGTTAGCCAGTCGGTTAGCCAGTCGGTTAGCCAGTCGGTTAGCCAGTCGGTTAGCCAGTCGAGTGACGTTCCAATAATACGCGTGCGCGAAGAGAAAGAGAGTTTAGAGGTTTCTTCTTCGTTAGTTCAATCGCGTGCGTGCGCGTGCGCGTTTAATTGGAACAGCGAAATCGAGGCGCGACTGACCGAGTTGTGGCTGAAAAACCGCGGCTCCCCCGTGAGTTTCGAGTTGCTGAGCTACCTGAAGTCGCTGGTCGAAAAGCACGGCTTGACGTTCGTTGAGGACGTGATTCGCGAGGCGGCTTTCGGCTACGGCGGCGATTA
>JAFVBP010000266.1 GCA_017479925.1 Selenomonadaceae bacterium
AAAAATTTGGGCGTCAAACTCATGCGTTTCAAGACGGGCACTCCCGCACGCGTCGACGCACGAACTTTGGACTTCGACAAAATGGAAATTCAGCGCGGCGACGAACCTCCGCAAAATTTTTCGTTCATGACGCGACAAGCCGTCACAAACCGCGTCGATTGCTGGTTGACGTACACCAATGAACGCACGCACGAAATTTTACGCCGAAATTTGCACCGCGCACCAATGGCGAACGGAATTATCGAAGGCGTCGGTCCCAGATATTGCCCGTCGATCGAATCGAAAATTATTCGCTTCCCCGACAAGGAACGTCATCAACTGTTTCTGGAGCCTGAAGGTTTGAACACGACCGAATTTTACGTTCAAGGCATGTCGACTTCGATGCCCATGGATGTGCAAATCGAATTCCTGCACACGATACCGGGTCTCGAACGGGCGAAAATCATGCGGGCGGGCTACGCGATTGAATATGACTGCCTCGACCCGTTGCAACTCAAGCCGACACTCGAATTCAAGTCAATCGCGGGCTTTTTCAGCGCGGGACAATCGAACGGCACTTCGGGTTACGAGGAAGCGGCCGCTCAAGGTTTAATCGCGGGCATCAACGCAGCGGCTTACGTCAAGCGAACCGAACCGCTGATTTTGAAACGGTCGGAAGCGTATATCGGCGTGCTGATTGACGACCTGGTCACCAAGGGCACCAACGAGCCGTATCGCATGATGACTTCGCGGGCGGAATATCGGCTGTTACTTCGGCAGGACAACGCGGACTTGCGCTTGACGCCGCACGCAATGCGAATCGGTTTGGCGTCGCCCGAACGACAGAAAATTTTCACGGCGAAACGCGACGAAATTTTATCCGCGACCCGTCGGCTCAACGAGATTAAATTGACGCCGTCGGCTGAAGTCAACGAAAAACTTTCCACGCTTGAAGTCGGCGAAATTCATAACACGATGCCACTTGCCGAACTTTTGCGTCGTCCGAACGTCACGTATGAAAAACTTCACAACGCGTTTGACTTGCCCGAAATTTCGTCGGAGGCAGCCGCGCAGGTTGAAATCGCGATTTTTTACGAAGGTTACATCAAAAAGCAGTCGGAACTTGCCGCGAAACTCGATCGCCTTGAAGACAAAATCATTCCGCCGAACGTCGATTATCACGCGCTGAAAAATCTTCGCGTCGAGGCACGGGAAAAACTTTCGACTGTCAAACCGCGTTCAATCGGGCAGGCGTCGCGAATTTCTGGCGTGTCACCCGCGGACATTTCGGTCTTGCTCGTGTGGCTTGAAACTGCAATGCGTAATGCTTAATGCGCAATGCGTAATGTTTTGTCGTTGTCGACTGCGGTCGGCGGTCGCTTTAAAAGCGACGGAACAATTGGTATGACCCGCAACGTTACAGCTATTCAAGCGTTGTCGACGGTCAATAAGGTTTCTTGTCGACTGCGGTCGGCGATTTTTTTTTGCGTTTGACTTGATTACACGCGGCGGCTAAAATGTTCGCGGAGATGATGACATGTTTGTTGACGAATTAATTTCGGCGGCAACGAGTTTCGGGCTTGAACTTGACGGCGGGCAACTTGACGCCTTTGAGAAATTTTTTCGGCTTGTCGTCGAGCAAAATCGCACGATGAATTTGACGACGTTGACCGAACCGCACGATTTTGCCGTCAAGCACGTGATTGATTCTTTGAGCGCGTGGGACGACGAAATTTTTCGCGGCGACGAAACGTTAATCGACGTGGGCACGGGCGCAGGTTTCCCCGGCGTTGCGTTGAAAATTTTTCGCCCGCGGCTGAAACTTTGCCTGATCGATTCGCTCAACAAACGCGTCGAATTTCTGCGGCGGGTTGTCACGCAACTTGAACTTGACGACGTGGAAATTTTTCACGGACGAGCCGAAGAACTTGCCCGACAAAAAAATTTTCGCGAACGTTTCGATATCGTCACGTCGCGAGCCGTCGCAAGGTTGAACGTGTTGGCGGAATATTGCCTGCCGTTCGCGACCGTCGGCGGAAAATTCGTCGCGCTCAAAGGCAAAAGTTTCCGCGAAGAACTTTCCGAGGCACGTGCGGCGATTAAAATTTTAGGCGGCGGCAAAGTTGTCGTTCGCGAACCGAAATTGCCGACGCTTGACGAAATTCGAGCGGTCATCTTCGTCGACAAAAAATTTCCGACACCGCAGAAGTTTCCGCGGCGGGAAAACGTAATCCGAACCGTAGTGCTGAAGTGAACTTGACGAAGTGAGCAATTGCGGTTGCGACAACGCTACGGGCAACACCAATTGTTCCCCCGCTTTTAAAGCGGTCGCGTCGGGAAAACGTAATCCGAACCGTACAGTTGAAATGAGGAATTCGCGTGAGAAAACATTTAATCGCGGGCGCGGCGATACTCGCGCTGTTTGTGAATTCGCCGCAAATTTCGGCGGCAGACGACGACGTTGTCATTTTCGGCGGTGAATTCGACGACGAGGACACACAGCGCAAAGTCGAACGACCCGCGCCGATTCGCGAAATTCCGCCGCCCGTCGAGCGACCTGTCGAGCAACCCGTCGAAAAGCCCAAGCCCGTCGAAAAGCCCAAGCCCGTCGACGAACCGAAAGTTGAACCCGTCGCGGAACCTGAACCCGTCGACAAGCCGAAAGTTGAACCCGTCAACGAACCTGAAACCGTCGACGAAGCCGATGACGATTTGGGCGACGTTTTGATTTTCGACGACATTTCGCACGCAGAATTCGAGCCTGTCGACGAACCGAAAGTTGAACCCGTCGACGAACCGAAAGTTGAACCCGTCAACGAACCTGCGCCCGTCGACGAGCCGTTCAAAGACACGACGCCGCCCGTCAACGAGCCGGTGATAATCGTGCCGCCGCCCGTCAACGAGCCTGTCGAAAATCGTGCGCCGCGCAACGAACGAAATCAACGCAATCAACGCCCGCAAGTCGAAGAGCCGTCGAATCAAAAGCTCAAGCAACTCAAAAAGCGTTTCGTCAAGTTGGCGGTCGACGAGACTTATGTCTACTATTTGGACAGAACTTCCGTGCAGTGGCGCAAGATGCCGTATTCGTCGAGCGAATACATTGCGGATTTTTGGGTGCGCATGATTGCCCGTGAACCGCAGGGCGACGACGATTCTTACGCGGCGGATGATGATTCGTTGGAAATTTTGTCGGCACGCGAAAAGGGCTACCGTTACCGCCCCGAAGACGAAGAAGTTTTGCGGCGACAAAGTTACGTGCTGGAGCATTATTATCTGCGCCCGAAGACGAAGCAGATTCAGTTTTTGTGCGAATTGGAAGTTTTCGGTCGCCCGCAAAACACGATTAACGAGCGCGAATACGATTACCGCAACTGGGAAGATCTCGTGCCCGGCAGCGTCGAATCCGTGATTTACACGTCAGTTGTCAAGCTTATCGACACGGGCAAGGCGGACGCGAAAGGTCACATGACTTTCAGCGACATGCTTGACGAATACCTGAGAATTTCGCTTTGATTGAGGTGCAACCTTGGAGACAGATTTACTTTCGCCCGCGCTGATAATTTTGTTGGCGGCGGTGAGCGGATATTTTTCGCTGATGGAAACGGCGTTGATCGAAAGTCACCGCGGACGACTGGAAAAGTTGTCCGACGACGGAGACAAATACGCCAAAGCGGTCTTGGAGTTGCTTGAAACGCCTGCCGCTTTGACCGTCGCGCAAATCGGAATCACATTCACGGGCATTTTGGCGGGCGTGTGCGCCGTGCTGTCGATACCGCCAATTTCCGCCGCGCTCGACAACTTTTTGGAGCGCGAAGAAATTTTTTCGGCGGTAATCGCGCTGTCAATCACGACGTTCATATTTTTGCTGTTCGGAGAATTTTTGCCGAAACTTGCCGCCAAACGAAATCCCGAATATTTTCTGCTGAGCCAATACAAAATCTTCCGCCTGTTCGTG
>JAFVBP010000267.1 GCA_017479925.1 Selenomonadaceae bacterium
AAGGCGTAACTTGTCTGCTCAAATTCGTTTTGGTGGAAGACATCGCCGTAAGTGACGCCGTCCGCCCACTCGACATCGTAGACGTTTTCGACGCCCTGAATGTACATCGCGAGCCGTTCAAGCCCGTATGTAATTTCCACGGCGACGGGTTTGACGTCTTGACTGCCGACCTGCTGAAAGTAAGTGAACTGCGTAATTTCCATGCCGTCAAGCCAAACTTCCCAGCCGAGACCCCACGCGCCGAGTGTCGGTGACTCCCAGTTGTCCTCGACGAAACGAATATCATGCTTCGCCGCTTCAATGCCGATTGCCGCCAAACTGTCAAGGTACAGCTCCTGAATGTTGTCGGGCGACGGCTTCATAATCAACTGCAACTGATGATGCTGATACAGCCGATTGGGATTGTCGCCGTAACGCCCGTCCGCCGGTCGACGCGACGGTTCGGTATACGCGACGTTCCACGGCTCCGGTCCGAGCACGCGCAAAAATGTAAACGGGTTCATCGTGCCCGCGCCTTTTTCAACGTCGTAGGGTTCGGCGATAATGCAACCTTTGTCCGCCCAAAACTTTTGCAGTGCGAAAACCAATTCTTGATATTTCAAACGTGTGACCTCCTTAACGATAATCAAGCCCGTTATAGCAAATGGCGGCGACGTTGTCAAAAATTTTTCAGTGTTCGCTAAAGATATCGTCGAGTTCGGCGTTGCTTTTCGCGGACAAAACTTTTTCGCGAATGTCGGCGCGTGACATGTCAAGTCGCCTGAAAAAATTTCTGTCGCCGCGAATCAATTCAACGCGCCCGACCGTCGGATTTTCTGCCGCGTAATTTGCCAACGCCTTCGCCTTGCCGAGATTGTCGCGCCGTGTCGAATCGTGCGGTTCCAAAACGTCGACAACATAACCGTCCGCCGTTTTGCGAACAATCAGCATGTCGGGATAAAAATTTCGCGTCAAGTGATGTTCGTCCGCGTAAACAAGACTCAACGCCCAATCTTTGCGGTCGACGTTTCGCAACCAACAGACGAAATCTGCGCGACGTTGCTCTTCGGACAAAACGCCGAGTTCCCAACCGTCAAGCTTGATTCGCGCCGTGCCCGTCGTCGCGTCAACAAAAAGATGATTGTCGAATTCGCGGCTGTCGTCGTGATACTTCATGGTAATCACTTCGGGCAAGCTGAAGTTGTGCTTGCTGACTTCGCTGCTCGACGAAACAATTCGATTGTACTCGTCTTGATACGCGGAACCTGCGCGGGCAAATTCGCGGCGGTATTTGTCGGCAAGTTCACGAAACTTTTTGTCGGCGGATTTTTGCAAGGCGTCAATTCGTGCGGGGTCGGCGGCGAACAAAATCACGTCGATTTTCGCAACGTCGGCATCGGTCGCGTCGTTGTACCTGCGGCGATAAGTGTTGGCAACCGTGTCGTCGCCGAATTTTTTCTTCGCCGCCTCGAATTGTCGATCGGTGTCGGTCTCCAGCGACGAAAACAAATTTTCGGATGCGCCGTAAGTTTTATTGCGTTCAAGGTCAATGACATCCGCGTTGATTTTGACATTGCGAATCCGTTCAACCGCCGAATCGTAGTCGCCCGAAGCTTTGAGTTCGTCGACGTGAGCGCGAATTTTTTCGACGAACGCGTTGATAACTTCGTCAAGCGCGTCGTGATAAATTTCCGACCACGTCAGCAGGCGTGCCAACTCGAACAGCGCGGTCAACGGATTGATTCGTCGTCGCCCGTTGATTCGGTACGTCGGCAAGCCAAGCCCGTTTATGAAGTTGAAAATTTCTTCGCGGTCAATGTCCGATTGAACTTGCGGGCGGATTGTCAGCGTCTGAAACTTTTTTTCGCCCGAAGACTGCGCGTCAATTTGCGTCACCGAGCCGAGTTGCAAAGTTTGCAGTTCGTCGAGAATTTGCTTGACGGTTTCACGGTCGAATTGCGGCAGGAACAGTTGAACTTCGTTTAGCGTTTCGTCGTCGGTGATCCGTTTGTGAAGCGGCGTGCGAATCATGCGCCCGATTAGTTGCGCGATATACGTTGCGTCGACGGCGCGGCGAAATGACATCATCGTTTCGGCACGCGGACAGTCCCAGCCCGTCGACAGACTTTCCTTGAACAGCACGACTTTGATTCGGTCGTCGGCGGAGATTTTCGACGGTTCGCGGTAAACGACATTAAGCCCGTTGAGCGTCAAAGTCGTTTCGTCGCCGAAAGTGTGAACGACTTCGCCGACTTGAAATTTCGTGTCCGCCGCGTCCGAAATGACTTTCAAGCACTCGTCAAGGTTCGTGTCGGAAATTTTGTTGCCCGTGCCGCTTTGAACTTGAACAATAAAAATCGGCTTGACTTCGTGTCGTCGCCAAGCCTTGCACCTGTCAAGCCAATTCAACGTCGCCGCGTGCAACATCGACATATCGCGTTCGTCTTCGTCGGGGTAAATGACGATAATTCTGTCTTTGAGCAGGCCGGCTTTTCGCACGTCGTCAACGGGAACGGCGCACGGATTTATCGCCGCGCCCGAATTTTTGACAAGCTCGTTGAAGCGTTCGATTGTCGCCGAAACTCCGACCGTCACGGGCAACGGGCTTAAGCCGTCGTCGACGCTGCCCTTGATGAATTTCTGCATGACGGTCAGCTGTTCTTTGACGTTGCGTGCGCCGCGGTGTGCCTCGTCGATTATCAGATACAGCCGGTCGAATTTCGTTTCGGCCGTGCGTTGCAAAGTCTCCCAAATCGTGAAGCGTCGCCTGTCGCCGTGACGGGTCAGGTTGCTCGTCTTGGAAAGTTTCTGCGTGTTGAGGAAGTAAATCTTGCCGTCGTCGAGTGTCGCCGCGTCGAAAGTTTCGTCGTCAATCGTGACAAGTTTGCCGCCGATGAATTCGTCCGCGTGTTCGGCGAATTTTTGACGCGACTGCTCGTTGAGTTCGGGAGAATCGCTCAGCCAAACGAAAATCGCGTTGCGTTGCGCGGGATAATTTTCGTCGCCGCGATAAATGCTCTCCACCAGCGAAATCAGAATTATCGTCTTGCCTGCGCCCGTGTTGGCCGTGAACGAAACTATCTGCGGCTTGTGTCGTCTGCTGTACATGTCGCGGGCGTCGTCGAGTGCGTCGCGCAAATTTCGGCGGGCGTCGAGTTGGAACGGCAACAGATTGATCTTCATGGCGTGACCTCCTCAAGCTTGAAATTTTCGAGATAATCTTCGTACAGGCGGAAACTTCTTTTGACGTGCAGTTGTTTGGCCATGTCATTTAATGACGCGTCCGAACCCGTCACCGCGAAAAAAGTTTCAATCTGCGCGTTGTCAACTTCGGCCGCAAAGTCCGCGAAGTGTGATTCGTCGAACAGCACGGCGAATTTATTTTCCGCGAAGATTTTGTACGGCGGCAGAGTTTTCGCCTCGAATGTCGGGCAACGTCCGTGACCGCCGGCTTTGAGCCACAGCACGGGCAACGTTTGATTGAACTGTTCGCCCAGCTCCACCGAATTTTTGTCCAGGCATTTGAGCGCGAAAAAAGCCGCGTTTGCTTTGAAACCGTCGGACATTTCGCGTTCGCTACCGAGGTAGTTGCCTTTGAGCGGCGTGCCGTTGATGTCGTGACCTTCGACGCTGCAAACCGTGCGCGGCCACGTGACGGATCGGGCAATGTCGCCTTCGTTGTTGGTGACCAGGACGCATCGACGTTTGCCGCCGTCTTCGGCATTGAGCAGGTTGACCGCGTGCAAAGTCGTGCCGCTGCCCGCGAAGAAATCGACAATCAGCGCGTCGGGTTTGTTCGCCACGAAAAATTTCAGGGCGTCGCGCACGGCGTAAAGTGACTTCGGGAACGCGAACTTACTGCCGCCGATTATTGCGTTTAAAATCTTCGTGCCCTGTTGCGTCGCGTCGTGTGAATTAATCCACCATTGCGTGCCGGGAACAAATTTCGCGACGTAGCTTCCTTCGTCGACGATAACCGAGCCGTCATCTGCGTATCCAGTGACAGAAAAATCACCGCGCTCAACTTTACTGCGTTCGCCTTCAGCAAGATAAGTTATCGTCGTTCGTTCGCCACGAAAGCCGCCGACTTTGACGAAATGATTCGCCGCCAAGTCCAAAAAAGTTTCACGTCCCAGACGCCAGCGACCTTCGCGTCCGTCGGGAAAAATTGGCCAAACTGCAACAACGCCTTCAGGAATATTCGCTACGGAGCGTGGAGTTTCCAAAGGAAGCGAATCGCCCGCGCCCAGAATTTTTTTGCCACTTGCGTCAAGATAAATCGGGTAGAACATATTCGGTCGGTCTTTGCGCAAAGTTCCCGTTCCCGAACGTTGTAAACCGTTCCAGCGCAATTTGTCTTTGTAACCGCCTTTAATGTTTCCGCGCCAATCATTCGACAAATGCAAAGGTAACGGGCGGCAACTACCGAACATCACGAAAAAAATATATTCGTTCGTTCGGGCGAACATGTTGTTTCGCGAAACGCCCGCAGGATTTATCACCGACGAAACCATCTGAATTTGTGCGCCGCCGAACATTTCTTCGAGCAGGCAACCGAGATGCAAATATTCATGTTCGTCAATCGTGACAATCAAGACGGAGTCCGCGGGATTGAGCAAGTCTTTTGCGAGCTTGAGTCTGCGCTCCATCATCGAAAGCCATTTGCTGTGACTGAATCGGTCGGCCGCGTCGACGAAGGCGTTGTTGTACTTCCAATCGCGTGCGCCCGTGTTATACGGCGGGTCAATGTAAATGCAATCGACCTTGCCCGCGAACGGATACTTGAGCAACTGCAGCGCGTGATAATTCTCCGCCTCGATAAGCATGTGCCACAGCGACGAATCGGGCGCGTTATAAACTTCGTCGAGCCGTGTCAAGCCGGGATAAATCGCTTCGCCGAGCCGCGAAACACAGATTAAATCCTGTCGGCTGAACTCGAAAGTTTTTTCGTCGCGTGAGCAAAAGATTTTGTCGCCGTCAATGTCGGTCACGCGAAAAGTTTTGTCAATGTCGCCAACCTTTGCGACGAGCGAAAACTTTTTGACGGGCAAGTCGGCACGCGGAAAAAATTCATCCTTTGACTCGAAGACAAGCCCGAATTTTTGTGTGAGTCTGTTGAACTCAATCTGAATTTTTTCACGCAAGACGACATCGGTAATTTCGTTGATGAGTCTTGGCAAGGTTTTCAATCAAATCACCTCCGTGAAAATTTTTCGGTTGCAAGTTGTTTCAAGGCCGCGACGTTGATTTTGCCGTTACCGAGCAACGGGAAACTTTCGCAGACCATGAAATACGCGGGAATTTTGTACTTCGCCAAATGCA
>JAFVBP010000268.1 GCA_017479925.1 Selenomonadaceae bacterium
ACGATTATTTACCGCGAAACTTCGTTGACTTCAAAGCCGACGAGTGGTAATGTCGGCTCGACAACGGACGCACTCGCCGCGCCATATCCTACAGGTCGCGGATACCGTTCGCCGACGTATTTTCCGCAAGCTGTGGGCGGTTGCAAAACTTTCGACGAACTCAAGCTTTATTGGGCGGACAATTATAACGTGAAGGTCGACGACGCTATTGGCAAGTTGCATTTTGATTCGGTGAGGCAAGCACTCGCGGGCGTCGAAGCCGTCTTGAAAGAATTTCCGCCCGCGATGCGTTATCTGAAGGAATTCGGTTTGTTGAACGAGTCAATCATGACGACCGAACGCGGCAACGGCAAAATTAACTTCAATCCCGAATATTTCAACAACGTGGAAAAATTAACGGCTACGTTAGCGGCGGGTGTTCGGAGCGGCTTTTATCCCAAAAACATGACGATTTTCGGCGCAGGTGCTCACGAAGCGGGACACATCGTCGAGGACTGGTTACTCGCCAAATACGGCGTCGACAACGTGTCATCGAGAATTGTTCCGCAAAAAGTCGTTCTTGAAGCGTACATGGAAGTAATGCGGAGACTTGCAAGGGCGGGAGAATTCAAGTCGCTTCAACAACTCAAAATTGAAATTGCCGGCTATGCTATTAAAAATGATAGTGAATGCATGGCGTTGGGAATATCGGATTATGAGACCAACGAGATTAGTTCGGCGAATTTGAGTATTGAGATTTGGCGAAGACTTAAAAAGGAGTTGAGTTGAATGATAGCGTTTACTGAATCTAAGTTTTGGCAGTATCCCGTTGAAGATATAGAGAAATATTGCCTTTTTGATGAGTACGGGTCAATTTGCGGCACCAAAGACGACGCGCCACCCGAATTCAAGGAAGCGTACGAGGCGGATAAGAAAATGTATGACGATGCCTTAAAGCGTGGCATTTTGCTCTGACAACTGAATACTGCGCCTTCGGGCGTTTTTTTGATTGGAGACACGCATGACGAAGCAGTCAAAAACGTTGCAAATGTTGAATCGGCTTAAACAACTGGCGCAATTTGATACGTCACACCCGTCAAATGCAAGTCATATGCTCGGTGACTTGCTCACTGACGACGACGAAGAAAATTATCGGCGACTCGATTTTACACCCGAAATGATTCGCTTTACGGAGGACTTCAACCATGATGCCGTACACGAAGAATAAAAGCGACGCTTATCGCAAATACGCCGAAGTCTTCACGCCGCCGGGCGTCGTCGCGTTCATGGTGCTCAATGGCGGTATCCGTGACTGCGTTCGCTCCGTTGACAAAACGATTTTCGATCCCGCTTGCGGGCACGGGCAATTTCCGTGTTTTGAACTGGTTTGCAAGTTGTTTTATCAAGTCGGGCACCTCGACGAAAATGTTGCGCTTCGGGCATTGAAAAGTTTGTACGGTATCGACATTCAGCCCAAAAGCGTTGAGATAACTCGGCGGCACATGATTCAAACGCTCACCGACGCGTACAAATTTTTCACGGGTGACGACTTCACGCGGCTTGACGAGGCGACCGAAATCGTCAACGAAAATTTCATCTGCGGCGACAGCTTGAAGTTCATGCGCCAATGTGCAAGTCGACAACTTTCGCTGTTTTGAAACGGCATTAACTGAACACTGCGCCTTCGGGCGTTTTTTTATTGGAGGTAACAGTATGAAAATCACGGCACGAATAGCCAAAGCGGACGAACACTTGGTTTTCGGGTGGGCGTCAATGGCGACCGACAAAGCCGGAATCCCCGTCGTTGACAGTGTTGGCGACATAATTCCGATCGGCGAACTTGAGCAAGCGGCGTACAACTTCGTCGAATTTCACGGTCGAGGCGGCGAAATGCACGCGAAATTTGACGTGGCGCACGTCGTTGAAAGCGTCGTTTTCACGCCTGAAAAAATCGCGGTACTCGGTCT
>JAFVBP010000269.1 GCA_017479925.1 Selenomonadaceae bacterium
AAAGACCCGCTTTAAAAGCGGGGGAACATTTGGTTTGACCGCCTCGCCAATTGAAGCGACAACGTTGAACCAATTGGATGCAACGTCCACGTTGCCAAAACAAAACATCCCGCAGGTGATACATCCTGTATCAACTGCGGGCGGCCGTCATCCATGACGGCCGAAACTTCGTCACGGTTGCCTTATCGTCAACAAAAAAATCCCCGTCGTTCGTGACGAGGATTTTTTCAGCGTTCGATATTCGACGCCGCCAACAATTCACCGACTTTAATTGAATCGTTCGGGCTGCTCTCGGACAAAATCTTGAGCAAGTCCGTCACGCAAGTCAGCGCGTCGAGATCGGGTTGATGTAAGTCATACGAATCGTGGTGCGCCTCAAGCAGTCGTTGCCGATAAATCATGTCGAGCTGTTCGAGAATTTCTTTGGTCGTCACGATTAATCCTCCGTTCGTTGAAAATCTGCGCGTGCTTTGCTAAACTTTAGCAGAAACGGAGGCGAATTTCAATGTCAAGCAAAAGTTCCGAAGCAGCACGAATCAAAGAGACCGAACAAGCTTTCGACAGGCGACGACGAACTTTCGGGCTTGTCGTCGCGCCGATTTTGGCTATTGTCGTCATGTTGACGCCGATTGACGCGCTGTCGTTGGAAGCTCACAAACTGCTTGCGATAATGGTTTTGATCGCGCTGTGGTGGATAACCGAACCCGTGCCGATACCCGTCACGTCGCTTTTGGGACCGACTTTGGCGGTCGTCACGGGCGCAATTCCCGCCGGGCAAGCGTTCGCGGCGTTCGCAAACCCGATGATATTTCTGTTCATGGGCGGATTCATTTTGGCGAAAGCGATGATGATGCACGGGCTTGACAAACGTTTCGCTTATTGGCTGTTGTCGCGTTCGTGGGTCGGTTCCAACCCGCGCAGAATTTTTTTGGCAATCGGGCTTGCGACGGCTCTTTGTTCGGGCTGGGTGAGCAACACGGCAACTGCGGCAATGATGTTCCCGATTTGTCTCGGCTTGCTCAACTCAATCAAAGACATGATGGCAGCAAACGGTCGCCAAATCGAACTCAACGAATACAAGTACGCGACGGGCTTGATGTTGATGACTGCTTACAGCGCGTCAATCGGCGGTGTGTTGACGCCAATCGGTACGCCGCCGAATTTAATCATGCTCGGCTTTTTGGATTCGATGCAGGGCATTCACGTCTCGTTTTTCGAGTGGATGATCTGGGGCTTCGTCGCAATGACGTTCTACTTCGCGATAGCCTACGTCGTGCTGTCGAAACTTTTCCCCGCGGACGTTGACAGAATCGACGGCGCGGAAGAATTTATCCGTGCACGAATTGCCGAACTCGGACAGTGGACGCGTGCGCAGAAAAATACTTTGTTCGCGTTCATAACGGCGGTCGTGCTGTGGATAATCCCCGGCTTTCTGAACATGTTTTTGGGCGAGACAAGTCCCGTGCTCAAAATGTACAATCGGCTGTTCCCCGAAGCGATTGCGGCAATGTGCGGCGCGTTGATGTTGTTCCTGTTGCCCGTGAATTTTTCAAAACGCGAATTTACAATCAGCTGGAAAGAAGCTTCCGCAGGCGTCGAGTGGGGCACGTTGATTCTTTTCGGCGGCGGCTTGGCAATGGGCGGCATGATGTACAAGACGGGCTTGTCGCAGTGGATTGGCGATTTAATCGTCGCGGGCATGGGCGGCGCAGTCTCGCAAGTCGTCTTGGTCGCGGTGTTTTCGGTGCTTGCCCTGCTGTTGTCGGAGCTGACCAGTCACACAGCGGCAACGAACATGATCGGTCCTTTGGCGATAACGATTGCCGTTTCGGCGGGCTTAAGTCCCGTGCCCGTGTCGGTCGGCATTGCGTTGAGCGCGTCGCTCGGATTCATGTTGCCCGTGTCGACGCCGCCGAATGCGATTGTTTACGCAAGCGGCTACGTCCCGATAACGAAAATGATTTCGACGGGCGTGTACATTGACTTCGTCGGCATTGCCTTCGTCACGATACCGATTGCAATTTGGCTCGTCGGCTTAATCGTCGGGTGACAACTGCAATGTGGAATGGCAACGCGGCGTTAATTTCTGTTGGTGGCGCGCCTTCATGATTCGTAACGCATAGTCCGAAACAGCCGGTCATGTCGACGGTGATTTTTTCGCCGCGAAAAGTGAATTCAAACGGTCGAACGTCGCGATACAAAACTGCGCCCGTTTCAGGATGAATCATTGTCATAAAAATCACTCCTCGCCGAATTTCGCTGCGTCGACGCGCAAATTTTACTGAAATGCTTCGTAAGCGTCAACGAAAAATCGTCGGGCATTGCCTTCGTGCTGAAAAGTTTCGTCACGTGTGATATAATCGCCGAAAATTTTTCCGAAAAGTGGTCTCCATGTCCGACAATCAAAAGTTTTTGCTCTGCGCGGGATTGTACTATTA
>JAFVBP010000270.1 GCA_017479925.1 Selenomonadaceae bacterium
GGTTTGACAGTTGAGTTACATTAACGATTTACACCGCGACGAAATTCGTTCAGGTTGGCTTGTCACTGCGGACGCCAAAAAAGTTTGGAACCGTTCGCTGGAAATTTGGGCTGAAGTTGACCGCATTTGTCGCAAGCACAACATCACGTATTGGGCTGCCGGCGGTACATTGATTGGCGCGGTACGTCACAACGGCTTCATTCCGTGGGACGACGACATCGATTTATGGGTGACGCGCCCCGACTTCAACCGCTTCGTCGCCGTGCTCAAAGACGAACTTGCAGGCACCGTGTTTGAAGTCAAGAAAAATTTTCTGTCGCTGGTGCAGATTTCACATTCGCAAACGACCAGAATTGACGATACTTATTTCGACGGTACCCCGCAGGGCATTTCGCTTGCAGTCATTGCGCTTGACATCTTCGACGACGGCACGCCCGAAGGTTTCACGGCAATAAACGCGCTTTGTGAATCGTATATCGCAACGTACAATTATTCGGCACTGGAAGATATTTCGCGTCACGGCGGGCAATTGTTCAACGATTTGGCGTTTTTAAAAACCGTGTCCGAAATTCCCGACAATGCCGATAAAGTTAAATTCTTCTGGATTTTCGCCGAACAGCTTTTCAAGCAATCCGACGCAATTTCGTCGTTCGAGGTCATGCTTAACAATGCCGCCAAACCATTCCGAAAAGAGTGGTTCGCCGAGACGATTTATCTGCCGTTCGAGACGGTCGAATTGCCCGTGCCGAAAATGTTCGACGAAGTTTTGACGGCTTATTTCGGCGATTGGCGCACGCCCGTAAAATTCGATCAACAGCATATGGGCTATATTCACAGCGCGGATATTCCGTGGCGTGAATTCTTGCAGCGCGTCGACGTGAAGAAACTTTTGCCGCCCGACGAGGAGGCTTGACGTTTGACTTACATCGAAGATTTGTACCGCGACGAGATTCGCGACGGCTGGATTGTCAAGTCCGACGCCAAAAAAGTTTGGAGCCGCTACCTTGAAATTTGGCAAGCCGTCGACGCAATCTGTCACCGACACTCAATCCGATATTGGGCGGGCGACTTGACTTTGTTGGGCGCACTTCGTCACGGCGGCTTCATTCCGTGGCGGGAAGAATTTTCGTTGCAGATGTTTCGCCCCGACTACAACCGTTTCGTGACCGTGCTTGACGAAATTAACGCGCCGCTTGCCGTCAATCACGCGGGCTTCACGTCGACGAAAATCGCGCACACACAAACGACGCTGATTGACTTGGCGAACTTCGACGCGGACAAAGTTTCGGGCTTGACGATTGAAATCTGCGCGCTTGACGTGGCAAATGACGGCAGCCGTGAAAGTTTCCTTGCGTTCAACGCGCTCAACGAACTTTATGCGGCGTCGGTCGATTTTTCGGCGATTGAACGTCACCTGCGCGGCGGCGGCAAGACGATTAACGATGTTGACGTGCTGGAAACAATTTCCGTCGCTTCCGAGTCGGACAAAATTCACACGCTCAAACTTTATGCCGATGCGCTTTTCGGGCAAAGTTCGCAGGCGGTCAAGCTTGACGAGGCGATTAACGGCGTCGGCAAACCGCTTTGCAAAGATTGGTTCCGCACGACGATTAATCTGCCGTTCGAGACGATTGAATTGCCCGCGCCCGTCGACAGCGAAGAAATTTTGACGACGCTTTACGGCGACTGGAAAACTTTCGCTTGGGACGACGTGAAGTTTGCGGGCGACCTGTACAGTGCCGAAATTCCGTACGAAGACATTCTGCAGATAATCGCTCGTCACGGCGGCTTGAAGAAAACTTTGCGCGACGGCTACTTAATTCAGCTCTACGAGTGAATTGTAACCGCAACGGAAATCCGGCCGTCATGGATGACGGTCGTCGTCGCCCGTCGCATTAATGCAGGATGCATTAACGCGGGCGCGGCTTTCTTTGGTTACTTTCTTTCGCCGCCGAAAGAAAGTAACGTTCAACAACGCACGTCGTGCGCAACGACAAAAAAATTCCCGCCACACTTTTGACGGGCAACGAGTTCCTGATATTGACGCGGCCACTTTAAAAGTGGCGGAACAATTTCGCGATTGGAGTTGTCGACAGCCGCAACTTTATCGCCGCGTGCCAAACGTTTCTATTGCGTCGAGATGTCGGCGCGATTTTTTTTTGCGTGTCAAGCGTCGATTATTTCAGCGCGTAGCCGTTGTTGTACATGGCATCTTGCTCTTTGCGGGTCTTGTACAGCTGCGTCGAGGTGTCGAGTTCAACGTCGTCGAGCGTGAGGAGCTGACCTTTCGGCACGTCGCGGAGCATTTTGGCTTTCTTGTTGACCAGACCGTAAATGACGTAGCCGTTCTTGTAAGTGTCCTCGGCGGTGGCGATTGAGCCGTAAGTCGTATAACCGCCGATGCCGTCAATCGTCTGACCGGCTTTGAGATCGACTTTCGCGACGGTGATGCATTCGCTGACGGGGCCGTCGAGTGGAATAATCGTCGGTTCGTGATCGATGACGAGTTTCGCGACGGTGAGCGGCGTTTCGAGGTTGCACAGGTGGAACGGGCGATAAAGCGTCCACAACGGACCGGGTCCCATGCTGTGATATTGCATTTGGTAGGCGATTTCCTGATTGTCGGTGGCGACGGTGACGAAGACGCCGGGCGCGATTCCGTTGACGTATTCAACAACGCCGTGTTTGTTCAAGATACCGCCGTCCGCTTTGAGTTTGAAGAATTCGTTGAGCTGTTTGACGCCTTCGGTGCCGGGTTTGGTAACGACGCCGTGTCCGCCGATAACGTCGGGAACGAGACCCGTCGCGTTGGACATTGCCGTCATTTCAACCATGGTTTTCGTGCCGTCTTTGAACGCGCACAGCATACGCGGACTCATCTTGCGGCGGGTTGCCTCTTCGAGCACGGTGTCGGGATTGCAGGCGTAGTCGAGCTTGTTGTTTTTGCCTTTGCCCATGACGCGGACTTGCATACCCATTGCTTTGGCGAAGCAGTAAAGATCCATGACCGCGCCGGGTTCGTCGCCTGCCGAGCCGGTGTAGATGACGCCGTTTTTGTCGCCGAGTTTTTTGAGCCACGGACCGATGACAACGTCGGTTTCAACGTCCATCATGACGACGTGCTTGTGATTGTTGAGCGCGTCGGTTGCAATGCGCACGCCGATTTCGGGGACGCCCGTCACGTCGATAGCGCACTCGACGAGGTTCGCCGTCGAAATGAGGTCGGCGTTTTCCGTCGCGACGTACTTGCCCATTTCCATGAACTTGTTGGCTTCTTCGAGCGAGTTGGTTTTGGCGATGTCTTCGTCACCGATACCCGCGTAATGGAACGCGTTGATGACGTTGTCGAGTTTGATGTCGGCGACGATTGCGGGCATAATGCCTTTCATGCCGACCATCTGGCTGACCATGCCGCGACCCATCTGACCTGCGCCGACCAGACCCGTGCGGATGATTTTGCCTTCGGCTTCGCGCTGTGCAAGCTTCTTGTCCATGTTCAACATAGTGTAAAAACTCCTTTCGTTATGTGAAACCTGTGTGGATTCGGTGACCGTTTGAAAATTCGTGACGTGCTCAATAAATCTCGATCATGACTTCGACTTGAATGTCGGCGGGCGTCAACGGTTCGTCGCCTTCAAGCATGATGCAACCGGGACGTTCGGGTTCGGAGCCGCCTTTGAAACTCAACGTGCAGTGACCCAAGTCGCGCAGGGTGCTTTTTGCCTCTTCGCCGACCGCCGTAATCTCGAAAACTTTTTCGCCGATGATCATTGTGTCGCCCGGCGCGGGCACGGCAAGCAACTGTTCCTTCGTGTGCAGGACGGACAGCTCGGCAAGTTCGGGCGGCGCGTCGTTGTTAAACAGAATGATGAAGTTCGATTCGGGGTCTTCGAGAAAACTCAGCGCGAGTTCGCCCCAGCCCGTTATCATTGTGTGGTACTTCATGTCAACACCTCCAAAGTCGTCGCGGTTGTCGTGCCAGACGGCGGCGTTGCGTCGTCGCTTCGATTCGGCTGATTCGTGAATTTTGTTTGTTGAACTACTTTCTTTCCGCGTGGAAAGACCCGCTTTAAAAGCGGGGGAACAATTTGTTAACCGATTCGTTGCCGAAATGTTTTCATTACGCATTACGCATTGAGCATTATGCATTGCAGTTGAAAGACGCGCCTACGCGGCGAGCGAGGCTTACCGCTTCGTTGCCGAAACGTTGTCGCCGATACGTACCCGTTCGTCGCTCAAATGTTCGGTCGCGAGCCGTCCAACGTTGTCGCTGCGGTCAATCGCCTCGGCGTCGCATGATACATCCTGTATCATACGCGACGCACGGTCGACATCCCTGTCGGCCGGATTTACCGTTGCGGGCGGCAACGCGATTGTCGGCAACGTAACAATTACGCATTACGCATTGCTTTTCAGCTGTAAAGCCCGATGCTGAAGACGTAAGCAATCAGAACGGCAATCGGTCCCGTAATGACGCGTGAATACAGAATTGCGGGAACGCCCAGCTCAATCGTTTCGGGTTCAGCTTCGCCCAAACTCATGCCGACGGGGATAAAGTCGCAACCGACCTGCGCGTCAATGGCGAACAGCGCGGGCAATGCGTATTGCGGCGGAATGTTGCCCAAACCGATTTGCACGCCGAGCAACGTTCCGACGACCTGCGCGATAACGGCACCCGGTCCCAACACGGGCGAGATAAACGGAATTGCGCAGATGAACGAGACAATCAACATGCCCGGCAACGTCGAGGCTATCGGGCTGATTGTGTTGGCGATAACGTCGCCGAGACCCGACGCGCTGATTATGCCCAAAATCATCGACACGAACGCCATAAACGGCAGAATTGTTTTAATCGTGATGTCAATCGTTTCGCGACCCGCCGCGTAGAATTTATTGACGATGCCGCCGATTGCAATGCCGATTCGCGTCGCAAGATTTTTCGGCTTGCCTTCGTTCATCTTGGCGATTTCTTCTTTGGCTTGAGCTTTGGTTTTCGGCGCGGATGTCGGGTTTGTCGGTGTGCCCGCTTTCGGAGTTGCCGCTTGAGCCGCGCTTGCGTCCGCGAAACTTATGCAGCTTGCGTCGACGGCGGAAACGTAAATATCTTCGGTGATGAATCTTGCCAACGGTCCCGTTTGACCGACGGGCAGGACGTTGACGGTAAAAATGCGTTTCTTCGGATAGACGCCGCAACGAGCCGTTCCGCCGCAATCGACAATGGCAACGAGAATTTCATTGTCGGGCACGCCCGTCGAAAAGCCGTCGACAGCGGGACAGCCCGTCATTTCGGCAATTTTCGCCGCGACGGGGTGAATGCCGCCGCCCGTGACGGAGACGACTTTATTTCGGGTGTCGGTCGGCACCAAAGTCAACGGACCGCCGAAGCCGCCCTTGCCGGCCTTAATCGTAACTGCCTGGTAAGCCATGTTCGTTGACCTCCGATCTTACTTGCGACTGCTCATGTGAGCAAAAATCCTGTCGGTGACGACGCCGCGAATCAAAATGACGATAACGCCGACGATGAAATATCTGACCGCCAAGTCACCGAGCGAAAGTCCCAGTTGCGTAATGCCCGCCGCAATGCCCATGTACACGAACAATTCGCCGCCGTTCGCGTGCGGGAAAAGTCCCGTCACCGGGTGCACGAAACTGACCGCCGCGTCGTAGAACGCAGGCTTGTTTTTCTCTTCGACGAAACGCCCGAAGGTGTAGCACATCGGGTTACACAGGAAGATGACCGCCAGCACGGGCAGAATGGTGTAACGCGTGACGGTGTACTTCGTCGCGAATTCGGCAACGTTGTTGACGCGATCTTCACCGATTAATTTGATGAGCGAGTTGACCGCAGTCATCATTATGACGACCAACGGGATAATGCCCGTCACCCAAGCGATAAAAGTTTCCGAACCGGCTCGGAATAAGTCCATAAAACCGTTCGCCACAGCAGCAATGGCTTCCATAAATAACGCCTCCCTGTTTGTGAAGTTTTGTTGACCTTGACGCGTTCGACGTGCAACGGCTTCGTGAAAGTGAGCTTCCGACGGTTTGGGTTATCGCTCGACCCTCCTTGAAATTTGTTTGTCGAAAGGATAGCACAGCTTCAGCCGCCGCAACAGTAGCACGTTTGAACGTTGGTAAAAGTGTTCGCCGAACCGTCAAAGGTTTTACTTGTGTTCACGGAGCGTCCGATTTCAAGTTCAGCAAACCTTGCGCACAATCGATGTCGGTTATCAGCACGGTCAAATAGCCGCCGTTAATCGCGCCCGCCACCGCTTGAATTTTGTGTTTGCCGCCCGCAACGCCCACGCGACACGGAATCTTTTTCAACAGCGACAGTTGAATTCCTGCGACGCGACGATTGAATTCGTCGAAAGGCGCGGTGTTGCCGTTAATGTCGAAGTAGCGCAAGATGATATCGCCGACGGCTCCGCGTCTGCCGAAAATTTCAAGGCTCCTGCGGTCGACGTAACCGGTATTGAGCACCGTCGAAAATTCCGCGTCAGCCGAACCGATACCCATAATCAGCACGTCGAGCTTGCCGAAAAGATTGGTGACTTTGCGGATTGTTTTCTCCTGCGAAAATTCTTCGAGCAGGGCACGTTTCGAGAACAGCGCGGGCGCGAACAGTTGCACGCAGTTTCCGCCGAAACGTTCGGCAAACTCCTGCGCAATGTAATTCGAGTGCAAATCGGGACGACTTTCGCCGACGCCGCCGAGCACGGGTACGAACGTGCAGTTGATTTCGCCGTCGACGAAAAAATCTGCGCGGGCGACGCTTTGAAGTGTGGTGCCCATTGACACGCCGACGAGATCTTTGTCGCGCAGAATCCGCGTCATGAACTTCAAAGCCGCACGACCGATTTCGGGATTGACCGTTGACTTGTCGGTCGCCGTCGACGGCACGATAATGACTTCCTGCAGGTTGAAAAGTTTCTCAAGCTTGCGTTCGAGTTGCCCGTACAAAAGATTGTCGGGGTTGTGAATTTCGATTTTGACGATGCCGAGTTCTTTGCCCGCGCTCAACATGCGCGAGACGGTCGGTCGGGATATGCCCAACGTTTGACAGATTTCTTTTTGCCCGACGCCGTCTTGGTAGTACAGGCTGCAACATTTGAAAATCAAGCGCACATCGTCAATCAACTTGCGCACATGCTCACCTCCGGTAGAAAATAGAACGAGGGAGTAGAACGAGGGATTAGGTCTGGTTCTGTTCCCTTGTTCTACTCCCTAGAAAACTATTCGCCGATGATGACGACTTTGCATTTGCGAGGACGCGGGCGCGTGCGGTCGAAGTCGACGAAATAAATGTAGCCCGTCGTGCCGACGCCGAGTTTGCCGTCGTCAACCTCGAACGTTTCGCTTGAGCCGAGGATGCTTGCCTTCAAATGCGCGTCACCGTTGAACAGAGCCGTGCGGTCGCCGCCGGGCAGATAAGCTTCGGCGTCCGGCCACGATTCGACGGCTTTGTAATGTTCTTCGCCGGGATAAATGTACTGCTCCTTCGTCGTGTGGTCGGGAATGATTTTTTTGAGCGCGTTGTTCAAGTCAACCTGCAACGATTCCAAACCGTTCGGCTCGATGTCGTGAGCAAATTCCTCGAAGAAAACCGCGCAGGTCGTGTGCGGCGAAATGACCGTGCAAATGCCGTTTTTGACGCCGCTGGCTTCGATAGCCTTGCGAACTTCGGGCGTGATGTTGATAAACGTCGGGTCGCCGCCCTTGGACTGCAACTTGAGAGTTTCTTTGTAAACCGTCATGCCGAGACCTCCTCAGGACTTCTTTTCGTTGTACGCTTTGACGATAGCCCCGCCATTTCAGCGACGCGAACGGCGGGGTCGGGTGCCTTCAAAATGCCACTGACTTCTTTTCGTTGCACGCTTTGACGATAGCCGCCGCCATTTCAGCGACGCGAACGGCGGGATCGGGTGCCTTCAAAATGCCGCTGGTTGCGCCCGTGCCGTCGGCTCCGAGTTTGATCACGCGATAGCAATCGTCCGCCGTCGTCACGCCCGAAGCAATCATAATTGCCACGTCGGGATTGATTTTCGCAATGCGTTCGCAAACTTCAATCGTGTAGCTGTCGTCGGCGGTTTTGCCCGTGCCGATTAAATCCGTCGGTTCGCAAAGCAAAATGTCGGGCGACATTTCCGCGACGGCTTGACCTTCGACAACCGAATCCGCACAAACAATCGTCATGATGTCGAGTTCTTTGGCGCGTTGAATTGTTTTGGACAGTTCCGCAAGCGTCATCGAATTTTCCGCGTGATTCAAAAACGTCGCGTCGGCACCGGCTTCTTTGAGCGATTCGGGCAAGACGTGACCCATGCCGCGACCGGGTTTAAGCGACTCCATGTGTTGCGCGGTGACGATAACGTGTTCGGTGTTGGCTTTAATCAGTCGAATGTCCGCGAACGGGCACGTAAAAAAAATCGTCAAGCCGTATTTAACTGCGGCTTCGTCGGCTGCTTTCGCGAGTGCCAGAGATTTTTCGCCCCACAGGTACGACTTCGGATTGACGACCAGGAACGGGACAACGGGTTTTTTCATGTCGA
>JAFVBP010000021.1 GCA_017479925.1 Selenomonadaceae bacterium
ACGATAAGCGGCAAATTCAATTCGTCGGCGACGGCGCGGGCACGTTCGGCACGGCTGCGAAAAACTTTTTGCGTGTGCGGGGCACCAAAATCGCCGTGAGAACCGCAGTTAAACAGAAACAGCGCGTTGACTTTATAATCGGGGTCGTCTTCCTTGACGAAACGGTCGTACAAAGTCGACAGCGAATCGACGCCGCAGGAAATGCCCGTACCGATCAATCTTCCGCGAGCCGCCGTCGGAGCAAAACCTTCGACAGAAATTTTCGCGGGCGACAGTTTGTCCGAGAAGTCGCACAAAATTTTCGGCACGTACCACGACAGATTTTTGTACAGCTTCTTCGACACGTTGCCGCGAATCGTCAAGTCGGTGTGATTGTACATTGCCAGATACAAGCCGATTAACATGAACGGGTCATAGGTGTCGTCGACGAACATGCCGCCGACTCGTGCGTCAAGGTCAAACCAAAGTTTGTCGGCGGGAGCTTGCGCGGTCATGTCGGTGAATTTTATCGTCGCTTCAAGTCGGACAACACCTCCCCCCGTTGCGTATCTGCGCAGGTTGGAAATTTCAATCATAGGTTACCTCCCGTCGGTTGATATCAAAAAATCATTCGCCGAAAATCATGACGCGCTTGCCGAGTGTGAAACATTTGTGGCATTCCGGCATCGGAAAATTGTGTTCTTTGGCAAAGTCGACGTTTTGAGTGTCAAGCGGCTCCACACCGTAATTTTGCAGGCTTCTAATCTTGAAACCCATGGAATCTCTGTTGTAGCGGTCAATGTCGAAAACTGCGGCAAACTTGTCGAGCTTGCCGATAATCTCCAACGTCAATTGCACACGCAGACACTTAATGCAAACTCCGCAATTCGAGCCGTCGGGCGTGTATCGCCAGCAGACATTCAAATACTTCTGCGCGATATCCCAGTCGACGATTCGTTTCAGCTTGTCGACGCGGCGATATTGGCAACCGTCGATAATCAACTCCGTGCGCTCCGTTTGAATCAGCGGCACAAAATACGAATCGCAGAATTCGGCAAAGTCATAATCGTGCGCGGCGTCGTCGAATTTTTTTGTCTGCGAATAGCTCCACGCGTTTGAAATGTAATATCGGGAAATTACGCCGCCCAAAGCCAAAATGCACGAGTCCATCGAAACGTAGCTGAACGAGATGAATTTTTTGCGCAACTTGATGATGACGTCGTTGAAAACGTACAGATTACTTTCGAGCGAATACAGCGGCAAGTTCAAATCTTGAGCGGCTGAACGATTTCGCGCAAGCAGATTTTTGTACAGCACCTGCCCCGAAGAATCTTTGCGGTGATTGTGCATGTCGTGATTAAAGTAAAACAGCGCGTTGACTTTATAATCGGGGTCGTCTTCGCGTATGAAGTGGTCGTAAATCGTCGACAGCGAATCGATGCCGCAGGAAATGCCCGTGCCGACAATCTTGCCGCGTTTGTCGTTGACGATTGTGCCGTCGACAATGACATTTACGGGCGACAGGTCGGGCGAATAATCGCAGTAAATCCGCTGAATGTACCACTTGACGTTTTGGAACAGCCGTTTGGAAATTTTCCCGCGAATGCGCAAATCTTGCTTGTGAAACATTGCCACAAACAGCGGCACGAGTACAAAGGCGTCATACGAATCGTCGGCAAGCATGTGACCGTTCGCTTCGTCGACATCAAAGTAAATCGTTCGTTCGGGATACGGCGA
>JAFVBP010000271.1 GCA_017479925.1 Selenomonadaceae bacterium
GACCAAACTCATTTCGCCGCGAATCACGTTCCACAGCTGCGGCAATTCGTCCAAACTCGTGCGCCGCAAAAAAATGCCCAGCTTCGTGACACGCGGGTCATGCGTCAGCTTGAAAGATTCGTCCCACTCTTTTTGCGCGTCGGGATTGTCGGCAAGGTACTGCTTGAACTTCTCGTCCGACCACGGTTGCATCGTTTGGAATTTGTAGCACGGGAACTTTTTGCCCGCACGACCAACGCGACGGTGAGCGAAAATTATGCGACCGCGGTTGTCAATCGCGACGGCAAGCGCAATTCCAAGCAGTATCGGCGAAATCATCAGCCCGCCGAAAATCGTACAAACCACGTCAAACGTCCGCTTGATGATTCGGTTCGTCGGGCTTGCCAAATTGTTGCGCAGGTTGAGCATCAAAATTTTTTCGCTGAACAGAATCGACAGCTCGACGCTTGACATCGGCGTCCCGATTAAATCCGGCACGAACGAAATTTTCTTGACGTGCGGCTGAATTTTGCCGATTAATTCTTGCAGGCGTTCCTTGTCCAGACCGGGCGCGGCAATCACGACGGTTTTGACGTTCGCGGCACGAATCAAACTTCGCGCCTCAACCAAGCCGCCGAGTATCGGATAATCTTTCGGCAACGTCGCGGAAACGGGGTGATCGTCAATCAGCCCGACGACTTTGTAACGGTAGCCCAAATCTTCGCGCCAAAATTTGATGACTTTCTCCGCTGTCAAGCCCGCGCCGATAACGACAATCGGTTCGTAGAAAATATTCCTGCGCTTGAGAAACTTCAACACGGCGTAACGAATCACGCACACGTTAATCAGCACGAAAATTCCCAGCAACAGTATGAACAGCCGCGACGCTTGACCCGACGCCTTCAGGAAGTAAATCAAAATTATCGACGCAATCCAGCCCGACATCACCGAGTGAAAAATATCGCGCATTGTGTCGACGACGGGTTTCATTTGCCGATACGAGCGCGAATGTCCCAAAAAAATCAGAAACAACAGCGGCACCCAACCGTAAATATACGCGTCGTCGTAAATGTAGGTGACGCGGTTCCAAAAATCCATGCGGTCGCGCAACACAAAGGCAAGGTGTTCGCTTATGACGACACCGACGTAATCGAACAGCAGAAACAAAATCGGCGGCACGAACGAGCTTAACGTCGTCGAATTTTTTTTTGCAGACATGATTCGTTCCTCGCGAAATTTTTGCCCGCATTGTAACACAAAAGTTATCGGTCGTCATTGCCCGAAACGTTTTTCAAGGCGTGTCAACAAAACTTTCAGCGTCAAATTCGTCAACAGAATCGCGATTGAGACCGCCGCCGCCGACTCCATGAGCCGCTGAGCCTCGAACTGCGTAATCATCAACGCCAGCGGTTTCGGCGCGGGCGGAGCCAAATAACTCACCGCCGAAATCGTCATCATCGCGTTGACGAAAAAATACGCGAACATTTCGCACAGCGTGAATCGAACTTTCGGTAAAATCACGTCGCGGATTATGAATCTGCGCGGGACGCCCAAAACTTTGCCGACGGCTTCGACGTTCGCGGAAATTTTCTCAAGCGTGTTGCGCATCATCAAATACGGCGACGAAAAAAAGTGCATGACGTTGACCGCCGCCAAAATTCCGAGCGTGCCGTAAATCGGCATGTCGTGGAAGAAAATTAAGTAGCCGAGTCCCAACGCGATACCGGGTATCGTCATCGGCAAAATCGACAACAGGTGAATGACTTTCGCGGCAAGTCCCGTTACCCGCGTCGAAAAGTACGCCAACGCGAACGAAAAAATTGTTCCGACGACCGCCGACGAAATCGCAATCAGCAACGAGTTCAGCCAATTGTCAAGTGCGCCGCGGTGAATTGTCCGCACGACGTGATACAGCGTCCAATTCATGTCGACGGGATATTTCGTTGCGAAAGTCATAACGCAGAACGTCACGAGCGGTGCGACAATCAGCAAGCCCAACGTCACGCAGAAAATTTCGACGACGCGGCTTGAACTTCGTCCGACGAGCGAAACATTTTTCGCGAAATCGTTTTGTTTCGGCGGCGGATTTAAAATGTCCGCAACGAATGCAATCAGCGCGGGCACGATTAACATCACCGCAAGCACGCTGCCCGACGAGTAATCCGCCATTGCGACGGCTTTGTTGTACAGCAAAACCGACAGCGTCAACGTCTTGCCGCCAATCATCAGCGGGACGCCGTAATCGGTCACGATCATCGAAAATATCGCGAAGAACGTCGACACAATCGTCCGCTTGAGGTACGGCAACGTCAAATCCACGAAGCGACGAAATTTCGGGACGCCCAAAACTTCAGCCGCCAAATACGGCGAACCGTCTTCGCAACGTAGCACGCTCAAAAATATGAAAAACGCGACGGGGAACGCGTACATCACCGAACCCGCGACAATGCCGACCGTGCCGTAAATGTTCACGTCCAAGCTTAAAATGTTCGTCAACCAACCGTTGCCGCCGAAGAGTGCGACCAGCCCGAACGAGTGCGAAATCGACGGTATTAACATCGGTGCGCCGAAAATCACCGCGAAAAAATTTTTCCCGCGCAGATTTGTTCGCTCCAAACACCACGCCGCCGCCAAGCCGAGCGACATTGAAATCACCGTTGCGACGAACGCCGTCGATACCGAATTCCACAGTGCCGCCGAAAATTGCGGGGAGTTGACGACCTGCGCGAAGCCGTCGGGCGTGATTCGCATGAACAGCGTTCCGAGCGGCGCGAACACTCCCGCGACGAAAATCACCGCCACGCTTGCAAGAAAAATTTTGCTCATCGTAAGAACCTGCGCAATGAGTCGATTTTGAACTGCAAATTGTCGACGACGAACGATTGAACGTAATCGTTTGCGGGCGACGAAATAATTTCTTCGGGCGTGCCGATTTGGCTAACGACGCCGCGATTTAAAATCATCACGCGGTCACTAAGCGCGAATGCCTCTTCCTGGTCGTGCGTGACGTAAATCATCGTCGTGCCAAGCGTCCGTTGAATTTTTTTCAGCTCGCGGCGAATATCCAATCGCGTCGAGGCATCCAATGCGGATAACGGTTCGTCGAACAAAATTACGTCCGGCTCAAGCGCAAGTGCACGGGCAATCGCGACGCGCTGTTGTTGCCCGCCCGAAAGTTCAGCCGGCATCTTCGACGCAAATTCGCTCAAGCCGACAATATCCAGCATCCGCGCAGATTTTTGCCGAGCCGCCGCCGTGTCGACGCCGTGAAATTGCAAGGCATAAGCGACGTTGCGGAAAACCGTCATGTTATCGAACAGCGCGTAATTTTGGAAGACAATGCCCATGCCGCGACGTGCAGGCTCCAACGTCGTAATGTCGCGCCCGTCCTTGAAGATTTTGCCGTCGTCCGCGTCAAGCAAGCCGATTAAAATTTGCAACAGCGTCGTCTTGCCGCAGCCCGACGAGCCGAGGATAGAAAAAAATTCCCCGTCACGAACGTCGAAGTTCACGCGGCGGAGAACCGAATTTTTGTCGTACGCCTTGGAAATATTTTCGGCGACCACTTTAAAAGTGGCAGAACGGTTGTCGCGACGTGTCGTTGTCAAAACTCCGAGGTTGTCGCCGCGGCACTTTTGAAAAGTGCACAAACAACTGGTGTGTCCCGTGACGTTGTCGCCACAAGTAGGGTTATTCGTCAGCTGAAAGTCCATCGTTTGAGCAACCGCTCCTTTTCGGCAAGCGTGTCGTTTGACATGTTGCCGTAGTGAATATTCGTCGGGTAATTTTTAATCGTCGGCGCGAAGTCTTTAAAAATTTGGTCGGGGAAAAACTTTTCGTTGTTGCCGCGACAAAGCTCCGTCGACAGATAATTAAACACTTCGCGAACTTCGGGACGGTCGTAACTTTTGGCTAGAATCGCGTTGCCGTACATGTTGAACGGCGAACCTTCCGCGAAATAAACAACTTCCAGCGGCACGCCTTGATTAATCTCGAAAACCGCGTTGCCCGTCATGCCGAAACCGATTGCAACTTCGCCTTGGACAAGCGCGTTGACGGGACCGGAGCCGCTCGACGTGTACTGCAAAACGTTTTCGCTCAGCTTGGCGAAGTAGTCAAAGGCAATGTCTTCGCCCCATTCGTTGGTGAGTTGACGCAGGAACATGTAACCCGTGCCGCTCGAAGTCGGACTCGGCATCGAAATCAGATTTTTATAGCGCGGGTCAAGCAAGTCTTGATACGACTTCGGCGCGGGCAGATTATTTTTCGCCAACACGTCGCGATTGATGATGATGCAACCGCTGTTTTTGTATTCGGGCGTGAACTTGTGATCGGGCGTGACAAGCCCTTCAAGAAACGGCGTGAAGTCAAACTCCGCAAGCGTGGCAAGTTGCGGCGCGCACTTTTGCAGGTAACAATACTCCTCCGACAAAATGATGTCGCAATCGGCCTTGTCGCCTTCCTCGACGATTTTGGCGGCAATGGTGCTCGTGTTCATGTACTCAAGCGTGATGTCCAAGTCGGGGAACTTTTTGCGACATTCGGTCAGATAGTATTCGTTGCGGTAATCTTCGCCGCTCGTCCAGATTTTGACGGTCTTTTTCGACGACGTGTTACCGCCGCAAGCCGTCACGAAAAGCGCAAGCAGACATATCGCCGCGACAAGAAATTTTTTCATGAGGCACCTCCGTCAAACGGCATAAGCACGGTCAATAGCCTTGAGTTCGCCGAAAGTGTCAATTTCGACAACGTCGGCTTTCGTACACGGGCGAATTTCAATGCGGTAATGTTCGGCGAAAATTTTCAGCGGCACTTCGTCCCAATAGAATTCGCGACCACCGGGCAAGTCAAACGCGGCAGGCAAATCTTTCGCAAGTTGAGCGGCGGAAGTTTCGTCCCAAAACGAAATGCCGACTTCCTGCCAACAGTTGAGTCCGCCGATTTTCTGCTTGACGATAACGCCGTCGCGAACCTCGAAGCACCAATCGTCCGAACGCGCCATTTCGATGCCCAAAAAATTCGGCGTGAACTCGTACTTGCGAATCAGCGCGGGATTGTACAACAGTAAATCGCCTTCGAGGACGTAAGCGCGGCTCATCAAATGTGCGACAAGTTTCGCCGACGAAATATTGTTCGCCTCGTTGTACAGCGGATTGTCGACGAATTTGAGCATCGGATATTTCCTCAACAGCAGGTCGAATTGTTCGCCCAAATATCCGCGCACGACGTAAATTTCTTCGATGTCGGCGGCAAGGCAGGCGTCAATCAATCGATCGATGATTCGCACGCCGTGCACTTTCACGAGCGGCTTGGGCGTGTTGAGTGTGATTGGAATCAGCCGTTCGCCTATGCCCGCGACAATAAAAATTGCCCGACGAACTTTGTACGGCTCCAAAACTTTCAAGCCGTCCGCCGTCAAAGAATCGCCGCGCAAAAGTCCGCGTTCGCGAAAAAATTTTAACCGTTCGTCGACAAGTTCACGCGGATATTTCGCCGCGTCGCCCGTCAAGATGTCGAAATCCGTCCGTGTCAAAGTCATTGGCGTTCACTCCCTGAAATTTTTCGCAAGCAGTTTAGCTTAACGGTCAAAAAAAATCAACCGCCCGAAGTTCGAGCGGTCGAAAGTTTGTCGACGTTTTACACGCCGGTCATTGTCTTGAAAAACAGCACCATGCCGAACGCGCCGAGTGCCAAGCTTGCGTACCAGAAATAAATTTGTTTCATGAGCGACGCCAAAGACGCCAGCATTATCGCGATTTGCAGGAAAGTCAGCGCGCTTGCGAAACCGCGGTTGAGTGCAAGATAACCGTCGCGTTCGACGCCTTTGGCAACTGCTTGCGTCTTGATATCTTTCTGTTCGGCTTCGTAGCGGTCAATCTCCGCTTTAAACTTCGCCGAAAGTTCGGCAAGCTTCGCGGGTTCGGTGTCAGTGTCGGCTTGAAGTGCGTCGAGTTGCGCCTTGTAAATCGTCTGCTTGATACTTTTTGCCTGGTAGTAAGCCCAAAGGTCGGTCGCTTGATTTTGCGCCAAAATGCCTTTGCGAGAATTGCCGCCCGCGTACAGTGACGAAAACGTCGCGCAGATCGTCAGTACCAGAATCGTCAACGCGATAAATTGATTCGTGCGGCGCGGTAAGTCTTCTTGCTTGAATTCGTCGATTTTGGTCTTGTCCGCCATGGGTCAACACCTCCCGAAAAGCAATGCGTAATGCTTAATGCTTAATGCGTAATGAAAACACTGCGGTCGCCGAATTAAGCGTTACTCGTTGTCGACGGTGGTGGTAATTTCGCCGTTTCTGATGTCGAACTGCACGAGCTTGGACAACGCGCTGTTGTTGTCGGTCGGCGAAATGAATTCAAACGCGTAGTAATACGTACCGTCGCCGAGCTGTTCGTCTTTAACGGTCGGATGTTCGCCGATTGTGAAAGTCTCAACCTCAACTTGCGTGAGGTCGCTTTCGTCGCCCGAAATCGTCGTGCCGTAGTGGAGCGTGGTAATTTCGTCGCCGGCTTTGAGCTTGATCAATTCGCGGTCGCTCATGCCGTTGGAGTCCAAACCTTTTTTCGCGCCGAGGATGAAATATTGTTCGGCGGCGTAAACGTAAGCGACTTGCAGGTTGCATTCCTGACCGTTGAGCTTAATCGGAATCGAATACAGGTTGTACTTGTCGTTCTCTTCGACAATTTCGACGTAAACGGGATGCCCGTCAAGCATCGGCCACACGCCGCGGAAATTGTCTTTGAAAACGCCCGTGTCCCAGTCGGCGTTAATGTCGGCGTCGGTGCCGAGGAACAGCATAATGTCATCCGCCGCGCTGATGTACAGCAACTGGCAATGCACGGACGAAATCAAATCCATTTGTTCCTGCGTGAGCGTGACGAAGGCATTGTCGTCGGCGTCGATGTCAACGTTCGTGTCTTCGAGTTGCGAAACGTCGAAGATATTTTGCGTCTGCGCGGGCGGCGTAATGGGTGCCGTTTGCACCGGAGCCGGTTCAGGTTCAGCCGTCGCGAAAGCATTCGGCTCTTTGGCAAGGTCGGCGAGTATCGGTTTGACATCGTCGGGCAATTCGCCGAAAACCAGATAGTAGTACAGCAGTTTGTTCGATTCGGAGGCACTGTCCAAGTTGATGAAACTCGCCAATGAATTTTCGTTGCCGTTGTACGAGTAGAAACTTGAAATGCCGCCGCCTTTGCCGCGATATTCGCCGTGAACTTTGTAGATGACGGCATTGTCAATCGCGCCAATCAAGCGGTCGGGTGTGGCGGTGAGGACGCTTTTCGAGCCGCGAGCCAAGTCGGCAAGGTCAACCATGTTCGTGTAGCCGTCGGATTTGTTGTTGCCGCCGTAATTTTCGGCATTTGCGGCACCGCGACCGAATTTCGAGAAAAAGTTTCGCGGATTCTCGTACGCCTTGACCAACGCTTCCA
Source organism: Selenomonadaceae bacterium (assembly GCA_017479925.1). GTDB lineage: Bacteria > Bacillota > Negativicutes > Selenomonadales > Selenomonadaceae > Quinella. The sequence goes on from JAFVBP010000271.1 coordinate 7,410, forward strand.
AACCGAAAGTGTCGTAAGCATCGCGCAGGTCGGGCAACTTCGACATGTCGACAACCGACAGCGTCGCGGTATCGTCAACGTCGTAAGCTTCGCA
>JAFVBP010000272.1 GCA_017479925.1 Selenomonadaceae bacterium
ACTTTCTTTCCGCGTGGAAAGAAAGTAGCAAAGAAAGACGCGCCTACGCGGCGGGCGACGGTGTGGCTATCCGCACGTTGTCATTAGCCGAAAGTCTTCTGCGCCGCATGATACATCCTGTATCATACGCGGCGGCGGCCGTCATCCATGACGGCCGGTTTACCGTTGCGGCTGCGGTTGCGGAACTCTTGCGCCGAATGCACTCAACAGGTCGAGGTAGTTGCCCAACTCAATGAAGGCGTCCCAACGCATTGTTCGTTTCAGGTCGTTCATGATTTGGCGCACGAAACTCATGCAGTTTTGCCGAATGTCTTCGACGACGGGATACGGCAACGCCAAAATCGGCGGCAACGAATTAATCATCAACATTGTTTCGGCGTAGTTCATGCGGCTGAAGTGCGTGCGGTGAACACAGCGCAAAGCGGCTTCCTCCATGAACTTGCCGCGGTTGTCTTTCGGGTAACGCCGTTTCAAAATTCCCGCCAAAGAGCGACACGTCAAAAACAGTTCGAGTTTGCCGTCGAAGAATTCTTGCGGCACGTCCGAACGCACGGCGGGCAACAAAATACCTTCGAGCGTGCGGAAATAATCTTCGCGCTCAAATTTTTTCGGCGGCGTGTAACCTTCGGCGCGCAGTTCGCGGTACAGGTGAATGTCGTCGTCGAATTCGTCGTTGCGGTCGAGTTTGGCGAAAAGTTGTTCGTCGTTGACTTTGCCGAGAAATTCTTCTTTGGACTTGATATAGCGATTGACGACAATTTTGTCGCTCAAAACGGGTTCGTTGCCCCAAAGCGGCACGCGTCCGCCCGCGCTGTTGACGGCAAATTTCCCGTCGAAAAAGTACGCGAAATGCGGATTGACGATATAGCGAATGTAGCGCGGATTGGCAATTGTGCGCACAAAAATATTGCCTGCGGGTTGAACGCCTTCAGCCTGCGCGATAAACCAGTCACGCGGTGCACGGCGGGTGAATCTGTCCAGCACGCCGCGACTTAAATCGGCAGTTTCTTGCCCGTCGGAGCCGAAAACCTGTTCGTTGATGACCAAAGCCGTCGCACGATCGTCACGCGACAAAATTTCGTCGACGATTTCGGCAACGGATTGTTCGGTCTTCGGGAACAGAAATTCGTCCGCGTCAATGAACGCCAAATATCTGCACGTGAAACGGAACCTGCGCGCCGCGTCGTTGTAAGCGGGAATTTGCATTAATTCGCCCGGCACGGCAAAATAGTCAACCTGCTCGGCGTCGAAATAAGGCTTGAGCAACTCTTTCGTCTCGTCGACGGGCGCGTTGTCGTACAGGAAAAAATGTTCGACGCCCGCCGCCAAATGATAATCGAGCCATTCGGGCAGATATTTCGCCTCGCCGTTGCGCAAAAAACTCACAACCGCCAGGTCATGCAGAAACAATCGTTTGTCAACCATAAAATCACCTCAAAAGCATCAAAAATTTTTGCACTCGAATCAAATCGAAACGCAACGCCCAAAGTTCGCGTTCCCTCAGCGCGTCGCACAAAGTCGGTAAAATTTCGTCGCAGAGCACTTGCAAAATTTTTCGGCACAGCGGGAACGGTCGTTTGAGCAACGCGGGCATTTCGGTCAGTAAAAGTTGCAGGTCGGAATAAGTCGCCGATGCCGTCGTTTTGAGCGTTTGGTACAGCCAAACCAGCGCGTATTCTTCCGCCGAACGGTTGCCGATTCGCGTGCCGAAATGTTCAGCCAAGCGTCGGCACGTCAAGAAAGTTTCAACCTTGCCGCAGAAAAATTCTTCGGGTGCGTCGAACGGCGATTGCGAAGTCAGCGTGTCAATCAAAAAATTTTCCACGCGTCGAAATCTTTGCGTGTCGTCGGGCAACGAAAAATTTTCGGCACGAGCGGCGCGGTAACGTAAAATCCCGTCGTCGAAAACTTCGTTGCGGTCGCAGGCGCGGAAATAACTTTCGTCGTAAGGACTTTTCGCCCAACAAGCCACGGTGCCTTTCAATCTGCGCGTAACGAATTCTTCGCGGCTTTTGGTGAAGTAGTGATTCAAGACGATTTTATCATCCGCGACAATGTTGTCGTCGCCGCATTTGTAGTCGGTGACACCGTCGGAATTGACGCAGCTCTCGCAATTAAACGTATCCGCCGAGTGTGGATTTTTGAAAAATTTCACCGCACGCGGATTGATGACAATCTTCCAAAAAAAGTTGCCGAGATTGTTGCCGTTGACACAATCTTTCCAGTTGGTTTGAGCGCGACGGGTGAATCGCTCCAACACGCCTTTGGAATAATCCGCCGCTTCGTGACCGTTCGAGCCGTAATGTTGCAAATTAACCAGCAGACCGACGGCTTCGGGACATTTGCTCAAAACTTCGTCGGCGACATCAACGATACTTTGACCCGTCTTCGGATAGATGAACTCGTCAATGTCGATAAACGCCATATATCGGCAAAAAAATCTGAACCGCTCAACGGCGTCGTCGTAAGCGGGATACTGCATGATTTTGCCCCGCCAATCAATCAGCGTGACGATATTCGCGTCAATGTACGGCTTCAAAATTTCGGCGTAGTTGTCGCTTGACTCGTTGTTGTACAAGTAAAAATGTTCGACGCCCGCGAGCAAGTGATAATCGAGCCATTCGCGAATATAACGCGCTTCGTCTTTGAAAATCGCGGCAACCGCCAAATTGTACGGGAACAAATTTCTGTCAACCATGTAATCACTCCATTAAGTCCAAAAGTCGCCGAACGTATTGAAACGCCGTGAACGTTCTGTAGTTGAAATTGAACCGCAAAGCTTCGCACAACGTCGGGATTATTCGGTCGCGTGTCAGCTGTAAAATTTTTCGGCACAGCGGGAACGGTCGCGACAAAATTTCGGGCAACGCGCTCATGAACAGTTGCAAGTCCGCGTAATTCAAAACTCCGTTCGTGTTGAGCGTTTGGTACAGCCAAACCAGCGCGTATTCTTCCGCCGAACGGTTGCCGATTCGCGTGCCCAAATGTTCAGCCAACCGTCGGCACGTCAAAAAAGTTTCAACCTTGCCGCCGAAAAATTCTGCGGGTGCGTCGAACGGCGATTGGGCAGTCAGCGTGTCAATCAAAAATTTTTCGACGCGTCGGAACCGTTGAGCTTCGTCGGGCAACGAAAAATTTTCTGCACGAGCGGCGCGGTAATGTAAAATCCCGTCGTCGAAAACTTCGTTGCGGTCGCAAACTTCAAAAAGATTCGACACGTAAGCGACATCGACATCCGAACGTCCGCGTGCCATTTTGGCAGTCATTTCTTCGCGGGATTTCGTGTAGTAGTGATTGACGACAATTTTTTCGGCGGTTATCGGCGCGTTGATAAAATCTTCGACGAGGCGACCGTTTTCGTTG
>JAFVBP010000273.1 GCA_017479925.1 Selenomonadaceae bacterium
ACTTTCTTTCCGCGTGGAAAGAAAGTAGCAAAGAAAGACGCGCCTACGCGGCGGGCGACGGTGTGGCTATCCGCACGTTGTCATTAGCCGAAAGTCTTCTGCGCCGCATGATACATCCTGTATCATACGCGGCGGCGGCCGACATCCATGTCGGCCGGATTTACGCTTTGTTTGGAGGTGAATGTATGAAAAAATTTTTTGCGATTTTAATTGCGATTCTGCTGTTGACGGGCACCACCGTCGACGCCAAAAGTCTTTGGGTCGACAACGGCAACATGAGTTTGTTTGCCGACAAAAAAGCCCGCAACGTCGGCGATATTTTGACGATTGTCATCAGCGAAACGACGACGCAGACCGCCTCGAAGTCCCGCACGAATTCAAAATCGGGTTCGCTGTCAGTCGGAAGCGGCACGGGTATTTTCGATTTCATTAAGGCGTTTTCGGCGAACGGCTCCGACTCGTTCAAGGCGGACGGCTCCGCGACCGACACTAACCGTTTCAGCGGACAAATAACCGTCACCGTCGTCGAAGTTTTGCCCAACGACAACATGATTGTCGAAGGCACGCAATCCATTTGGCAAAATCGCGACGAACACAAAATCACTTTGCGCGGAGTGATTCGCCGCGACGACGTGACGATGAACAATACCGTCCCGTCGTACAAAGTTGCCGATGCGACGCTCAAATTCGACGGCAAAGGTCCCTTGAACGCCAAACAACGCCAGGGTATCTTGACGCAACTGTTCAACTTCATGTTCTAATGGATACGCTCAAACCCGCCGAAGAATTTATTTTGCCGCAAGACTTGAGCGCAATGGCGAAAACTTTCTTCGTGCAGACCGAAAGACCGTTGCGCGACGGCGAATGGTTCATAAAGAAAGGCTCAACCGTCACGGGCGTGAAAGTCATTGCGTCGGGCGACAAAATCCGCGACGTTCAGCGGCTCATTGAAACATATCAGTTGCCCAACGACAAAAAGACCGAAGTCGGCGACTGGCTCAAGTGTCGTGGCACGGCAACCGTAACCAACGGCGACGAAACTTTTTCCGACTGCGAAATTCATTGGTACCAGTGCGTCAACGTCGGCAAAGTGGAGTTCAAAGTCAAAAGATGGGGTGATAAAGTTGAAAGTCAGATACATCGGCAGGCGCGAAGTTGACGTTCCGAATTCGTACAAAATTTTCATGGACTTGTTGCCCGACAAAATTTACGAAGTGCTTTCGATTGAGGACGGCTGGTATCGAATTGTCGACGAATCGGGCGAAGATTATCTTTACCCGCCTGAGAAATTTGTTGAAGTCGACGAAGACGAATCGAAAATCAGCCGCGCAGTTTGATTGACGAGGTGACGCAATGAAGAAATTTTTTACACTGGCGACGCTGCTTTTTTGTGTGGCTATGACGTCGACGGTTTGGGCGGAATCTGCCGTCACGCGAATCAAAGACATCGCCAAAGTTCAAGGCGTGCGAAGCAACCAACTCATGGGCTACGGACTTGTCGTCGGCTTGCCCGGTACGGGTGATTCGGACGATACGAAGCAGATGATTCAGTCGACGGTTTCGTTGCTCAGAAGTTTCGGCATCACGGTTCAAGCGGCTGATTTGGATTCGGACAACGTTGCCGCAGTCATGGTGACCGCGACGTTGCCGCCGTTTGTGCGCGAAGGCGACACCATTGACGTTGTCGTCAGCTCAATGGGCGACGCTAAGTCGATTCAAGGCGGTGTGCTGTTGCAAACTCCCCTGCGTGCGGCGAACGGCGACGTTTATGCCGTGGCTCAAGGCTCCGTTTCGACGGGCGGCTTTATGGCGGGACGCGGCAACAACCGTGCGACGCGAAACTTCCCGACGGCAGGCTCAATTCCCAACGGAGCTATCGTCGAACGCACGGTTGAAGACGATATCGGGCGCAACGGTCAAATTTCGTTGAGTTTGTCAAGTTCGGATTTTTCGACGGCTTCACGAATTGCCAACGCGATCAATTCGGCTTACGGTGACGTTGCGCACGCGGCCAATCCCGGACGAATTGACATCAACGTACCTGGTTTTTATCGCTCGAATATCGTTGAATTCGTCGCCTCGATTGAGGAGTTGCCCGTCATGCCCGACAACATTGCCAAGGTCGTCGTCAACGAACGCACGGGCACAATCGTTATGGGCGGCAACGTGACCGTCGACGAATGCGCGATAACTCAGGGCGGCTTGACGATTCGCATTACCAGCGAAGTTGACGTGTCGCAACCGTCGCCGTTTTCTTACGGCACGACAATGATAACCAAGCAGGTGGACGCCAACGCTCGCGAAGAATTGTCAAGTTCGGTCGTGTTGCCCGCGACGACATCAGTAAGCGACATTATCGGCGCGTTGAACGCAGTCGGTGCCACGCCGCGTGACTGCATTTCGATTTTGCAGGCAATGAAGGCGGCAGGCGCGATTCACGCCACACTCGAAATTATTTGACGGAAGTGATTGACATGCAAATTGACGGCACGTATCTCATGCCGCGGACAAGTTCGACGAATACCGCTCCCGAAACCGCGCAGGTCATCAAAGACGATTCGTCGTTCAAAGCGCAACTCGAAGCGGCAAGCAACAAACTCAACAACACGACAATCAAAACCATGACGCCCGAAGAAATCGCCCAACGCAACAAAGACATCAAAGACGCCTCCGTTCAGCTCGAAGCCATCATGCTCAAGCTCATGTACAACGAAATGTGGAAGACCGTCCCGAAAAACACGCTTTTCAGCGACGGCAACGATAACGCTATGGAAATCTACCGCGACATGTACAACGAGGAACTCACCAAACGGGCGGCTGAAGGCGGCGGCATCGGACTTGCGGACTTCATTTATCGGCAGTTGACCGAAACCGATCCGCACAAGCTTTATTGAGTCAACGCGACGAAATCCGATCGTCATAGTCGCAACGGTAATCCGGCCGTCATGGATGACGGCCGCGCCCGACGTACGACGCGTGACGCGGAGTCCGTCGGGCTGTTTTCTTTTGGTTACTTTTCTTTTGCGCCAAAAGAAAAGTAACGTTCAACAACGCCCGTCGTGCGCAACGACAAAAATTTTCCCGTCACAATCGACGGGATTTTTTTTTGTGTGTTATAATTCGCGCGGTGATTGACATGAAAAAAATC